>NZ_JAHRFA010000021.1:27967-52839 GCF_020883045.1 Microcoleus sp. CAWBG58
CTGTTTGCCGTCTCCGCTGTAGTCTGCCCAGCCGACGGAACCGTAGTAAACACCAGGAAGGGAAATACTGGTATCTTCAGTAAAACCACTGCCCGTGTTTTTGTACAGTTTAGAGATGTAGCCTGAATTTGAGTAACCAGTCAACAGAAAATCCTGTTTGCCGTCTCCGCTGTAGTCTGCCCAGGCCACGGAACTGCCGTAAACACCAGGAAGGGAAATACTGGTATCTTCGGTAAAACCACTGCCCGTGTTTTTGTACAGTTTAGAGATGTAGCCTGAATTTGAGTAACCAGTCAACAGGAAATCCTGTTTGCCGTCTCCGCTGTAGTCTGCCCAGGCCACGGAACCGTTGCTAACACCAGGAAAGGAAATACTGGTATCTTCAGTAAAAGAGCCTGAACTTGGGTTGCTACTCAAAGCATTATTAACGTTTAACCGACCTCCTGAAACAGTCTTACCACTCAAAGCGGAAATAGGATCGGTTGTTTGCAGCAGCTTGTCTTTAACTTGCTGTGCTGTCCAAGTGGGATTTTGAGACCATAGCAACGCCGCCGCCCCGGTGACATGGGGAGATGCCATTGATGTCCCAGAGATAGTATTGTAGGTAGAGTTAGGCCAGGCGCTATAGATATCAGAACCGGGTGCTCCTAAATCAACACTGGTGGCTCCATAGTTGGAGAAAATGGAGATTCCATCGGTGCGGGTGGTTGAGGCAACAGAGATAATATTAGATAGGTTGTAGCTGGCAGGATAAACAGGAGCTGCATCATTGTTATTTCCATAATCATTACCTGCTGCTGCAATAAATAAAGCTCCCTGTTGTCCGGCAGTATTGATGGCATCGGATAGGGCTTGAGTGTAGCCCCCGCCTCCCCAAGAATTATTCGTAAGTTTTACTCCCTTCGCCGTTGCATAGTTAATTGCCAAAATCGCATCAGATAGATAGCCGGAACCACTATCATTTAAAAACTTAAGTGGCATAATCTTGGCATTCCAAGCAACGCCGGTCACACCAACACTGTTGTTGCCTTTTCCGGCAATGGTTCCCGAAACATGGGTACCGTGTCCCTGCACATCCATCGGGTTATTGTCGTTATAGGCAAAGTCCCAGCCGCGAGTGTCATCTATATATCCGTTATTGTCGTTATCGATGCCATCTCCGGCGATTTCCCCTGGATTTGTCCAGATATTGCCCACTAAATCGGGGTGGTTGTAATCAACTCCCGTATCAATAACGCCGATAACTAAGTTGGGGTTTCCTTTTTGAATATCCCAGGCTTCCGGGGCGTCGATGTCTGCATCGGCTGTTCCCCCACTTTGACCTGTGTTGTTTAGTCCCCATAATTGGGAATAGCCTGGGTCATTGGGAGTTGTGGCTTGGGGTGTAATTGTTGCTAATTTTTCTTGAGCAGGACTGGTTTTTTGGATATCTTCAAGGGTGATAATATAATCCGGCTCTATGTATTCAATGCGAGGATCGTTCTTATAAGCGGATATTGTTTGTTCAACCTTTCCTGAAGGAATCTGCCAAATGTCAATCCCAAGTTGTGAAGCTTTGGCGACGTTGGTCACTCCGATTTCTGCCTGCAAGCTGGTAATTTCACTTGAATTCGCGGTGGGCTTCAGTTTGACTATTACACGATTGGGGTTAAAATTTGTAGCCATGATATCGTATTTTTTCCTTTTTTTCTGGGTGGTGGTTACTTTTGTCTCGCGTTTACAAATGCACGCAAATTCAACTCAACGAGCAAAAGTTTAGAAAGTCGTTAAACTCGCTTCACTTTCGGTCGCTATGTATCTATGAGCACTGCCCCGGAGTCTTGACATTTAGTTGCAAAACTTTACACAGGGTGTGCGATCGCCCGTAGAACATGGCACAGGAGCAATTTTATTTTTGCAATATAAAATTTATACCGCTCAAATTTCTAGAGCCACCACACAGTGGCCTAGTTTTTCATACTTATGTATGTAGTTAAGTTTTGCTTACTTCACAAGAATAATATTCGTTATTAGAAGCCACCACATCAGCAATATGTCTAAAGAGTCTAGGCCAATTGGCTTAGTAGGTAAGTATATTTACGTAGCTGAAGCGTAAAAAAGGAGGAAGAAGCGATCGCTCGTTCCCCCGGGATGTACGTAGGGCTGTTTCATTCTCAGGTAAATCATCGTTTTGTAGGGGCGGTGGATGGTGCGTGCCCGCCCTCATGGCTTAAATCGATGTGAATCTCTTCTGTCAAGCTTCAATCATTTGAGTTTCACACAAATTACGTGCGGAAAAAGCCCAACAATAAATCAAAAAATCTCCCCAACAATCATCCCCGCCAATATCACAAATCCCACCCAAACATTTTGGCGAAAGATTTCACCGTAAACAGGCTTGGGAATATCGGCTTTTCGCAGTTGACTGTACTGCAAAAACCACAAAATTGCCGCCACACAAATTGCTATCCAAAAACCGACGTGCAAGTGCAGATTAATTCCCATTGCTGCTAATAAACCTACAGTACCAACAAAGAAAAAACCCACAGCATTAGTTACGTTATCCCCGAAAAAGATAGCGCTGGAATTGACGCCCACACGCAAGTCATCTTCTTTGTCGCTCATTGCGTAAACTGTATCAAATCCCATCGTCCACAACACTACCGCGCCCCACAGCAACCAAGTTGCTAATTCTAATTTATTAACGGCGGCACTCCAACTAATTAAAACTGCAAATCCCCAGGCAATTGATAACACTAATTGCGGCACTGGGAAAAATCTTTTTGCTAGCGGGTAGCAGATAATTACTGGTACGGCGCCAACGCACAGCCAGAAACTTAAAGGATTGAGATAAAATGCGAGAATCGCGGCGCAAGCAAAGGAGATTAAGGCAACTCCTATTCCAGTTTGCACTGTTAGGGCGCGGGATGCTAGGGGGCGCGATCGCGTTCTTTCTACTTCAGGATCGATATCGCGATCCCACAAGTCGTTGATCACGCATCCCGCCGCACTTGTTGCTAAGGTGCCCAACACTATCACACCTACCAATGCTGCGGGCGGCTTTCCCTCTGCTGCTAAAAAGACGGCCCACAGGGCTGGAAGCATTAAAATTAGCCGCCCTGCTGGCTTGTCCCACCTCAAAAGCTTCACGACGGTTAGTAATGTGGATTCGGTTTGGCGATCGGGCTCGGTAAGCATTTTAATTTTAGGTTTTAGATTTTTAATATTAAATGCTATCAAATTTTAGGCAAAATCACCTACTATAGCGGTTCTCAAAAAAGTGATGTATGTCCCGATGCCCTCTTTGCCCCATGCCCGATGCCCGATGCCCGATGCCCTAATTACCGATTTTTGTTGATTTAATATCGCGCCTCACTGGATTCGTGAAATAATTATAAATATCTGTCAACCCCGATACACTCCAATGGTTAATTCACTTGCTGCTGCGGAGTCAAATCGCATTATTGCCGCTATTGATATGGGTACTAACTCGTTTCACATGGTGGTGGCGCGGATCGATCCGAAATTGCCTGCGTTTGCGATTATTGCTAGAGAAAAAGATACGGTTCGGTTGGGCGATTGCGAGGCTAAAACAGGGTGTTTGAAGTCAGAGGTTATGCAAAGGGCGATCGCAACTTTGCGCCGTTTTCAAGGTATTGCTAAAACTTTTAATGCAGAACAAGTTATAGCTGTGGCTACCAGTGCGGTTCGAGAAGCGCCTAATGGGCGGGATTTTCTCAAACAAGTTGCTGACGAATTAGACTTGAATGTGAGCTTAATTTCCGGACAAGAAGAAGCCCGGAGAATTTATCTCGGCGTACTTTCGGGTATGGAATTTAACAATCAATCGCAGGTGATTATTGATATTGGTGGCGGTTCTACGGAGTTAATTTTAGGAGAT
The DNA here is from genome assembly GCF_020883045.1 of Microcoleus sp. CAWBG58. Classification (NCBI taxonomy): domain Bacteria; kingdom Bacillati; phylum Cyanobacteriota; class Cyanophyceae; order Oscillatoriales; family Microcoleaceae; genus Microcoleus; species Microcoleus sp. CAWBG58. Next base: position 31,848 of record NZ_JAHRFA010000021.1, read on the forward strand.
AGTTCTGAACCGCGCTGTCTCACGAGTACCAAAATTGGTGCTGTGCGTTTAACAGGAGAATTTGTCAAAACTGACCCGATTAGCCGGGAGGAGTTTTCCTATTTGCAAGCTTATATTCGGATTTCGCTGGAAAGACCGATCGACGAATTGCGATCGCAATTCAAGATAGGCGAAGATCTGCGCTTGATCGGCACTGCTGGAACCATCGAAACTTTGGCTGCAATTAACGCTCGCGAAAAATTGGGAACCGTTCCCAGTCCGCTGGCTGGATATCAGCTAAGTTTAAAAGATTTGCGCGAGCTAGTCAATCGTTTCCGCAAACTTTCCTACTCCGAAAGGCTGGCTATTCCCGGAATGTCGGACAAGCGGGCGGAAATTATTCTCGCCGGGGCGTTGATTTTGCAGGAAGCGATGGCGTTATTAGGCATGGAATCGCTCACGGTGTGCGATCGATCTTTAAGAGAAGGCGTCATTGTTGACTGGATGCTAAGTCGGGGTTTGATTGAAAACCGCTTGCGCTATCAAGGCTCAATCCGCCAGCGCAGTGTTCTGCACATGGCCCAAAAATATCAAGTTAACTTACAACAAAGTCAAAGAATCGCAGAATTTGCCCTAAATTTGTTCGACCAAACCCAAGGAATCCTGCACAATTGGGGAAGTGAAGAACGCGAGTTGCTGTGGGCGGCATCGATTCTGCACAACAGCGGTTTGTACGTCAGCCATTCGGCGCACCACAAACATTCTTACTATTTAATTCGCAATGGTGAATTATTGGGATACACTGAAACTGAGATTGAAGTAATTGCCAATATAGCTCGCTATCACCGGAAAAACCCGCCGAAAAAGAAACACGAAAATTTTGTCATTCTCCCGAAAAAATACCGAGAAGTCGTTAGTAAATTGCATCCATTTCTGCGGTTGGCTGTGGCTTTGGATAGGCGGCAGATTGGGGCAATTACTGATTTCAAATGCGAACACCGCCCGGAAGTTCGAGAATTTCACTTGCGGCTGCAACCGCTCAATCCCGGAGATGATTGCGCTTTGGAACTGTGGAGTTTAGATTATAAAAAACCGTGTTTTGAGGATGAGTACAATCTGAAATTAGTTGCAACTTTAGAGCCTACTCTCGTTCCTATTTAAATACAAGGTAGAGCAACTGTAGGGTGCGTCAGGCGAAAATAATCTGTCTCTTGTCAAAAAAATCAGTCCTGACGCACCCTGCAATAACTAACCGTAGGGTGCGTCAGTCGCAGATTCTCTGTCTCTCCTTCCAATTTTTACAACTGACGCACCCTACAATAATTGCCAATTTGAACATTTTAATATAAAATAGACAAATGTCAAATCCCTTGCTTTCCCTCAACTACGAACCCGCCCTCGAATCCCTCGGTGGCGACTACTTTGATGAAGTCCCGGCGGCAGATTTTCCGCAGCACATCCTCCGTTTCCGAAACGATCGACTATTGCCGACATTGGGCTTAGATCCCGCACAAGTAACGGACGAAGATTTCATTCAAGCATTCGGCAAATTTCACTGCGTGCGTCCCTTTCTCGCACTCCGCTACCACGGCTATCAATTCAACGAATACAACCCTAATTTAGGCGACGGTAGAGGCTTTTTGTACGGCCAAGTTCGCGGCACTGATGGTAGACTTTACGACTTCGGCACTAAAGGTTCCGGCCGCACTCCCTACTCGCGCAGCGCTGATGGTAGACTCACTCTCAAGGGGGGAGTTCGCGAAGTTTTGGCGGCTGAAGCTTTGCACCGATTGGGAGTTCGCACGTCTCGCTGTTTTAGTTTAGTTGAAACGGGCGAGGGTTTGTGGCGGGGCGATGAACCTTCTCCGACGCGATCGTCCGTGATGGTGCGTTTTAGCCACTCTCACATCCGCTTTGGCACTTTTGAAAGGCTAAATTATATCCGTCGCCCGGACTTAATTAAAAAACTTTTAGATTTTGTCATTGAATATTATTATCCTGAACTTCATCTAGAAGCTAGCAATTCTGCTATTTCACCGGAAGAAAAATATGCACTTTTTTATGCGGATTTAGTTAAGCGTGTAGCAGAATTGGTCGCTCAGTGGATGGCGGCAGGTTTTTGTCATGCGGTGCTGAATACTGATAATATGTCGATTACTGGTGAAAGTTTTGATTACGGGCCTTTTGCGTTTATTCCGACTTATAATCCGAAGTTTACAGCAGCTTATTTTGACTATTATGGTCTTTATGCTTACGGCAATCAACCGTTTATTTGTCACGGGAATTTGGAGAAGCTTCAGCAACCGCTAGCTGCGGCGATTCCTCAAGTTGATATGGATGCTGCTTTGGCTAAGTTTGGTGGGTATTATAATGCTACTTACCGACAGTTGATGCTCAATAGGTTGGGATTTGAGGATTTGTCTGAGGCTGATGGTGATGAGCTTTTGAAGCTGACAATTAAGATGCTGGCGGAGTCTCAAGTTGATTATCATGATTTCTTTTTTCAATTGCGAAGACAGTTCGATCGCACTTGGCGAGATGATGTCAATCAAATCTTTAGCGAGGCGGAACCCGCGGAGTTGTTAGCACCTTGGCGGGAGTTTTATTTTCACGTTTTGCAAGGTTTGTCGGCGGATGATATGGATAAGATGGCGGATAGGTTGCGGAAGCACAATCCGGAACAATCGCTTTTGAGGCCGACGATTGAGGCTGTTTGGGAACCGATCGCTCTTGAGGATAATTGGCAACCTTTTTATGATTTGGTTGAGCGAATTCAAAATCCAGAAGGTTAGTAAGGTACGTTGTTGCGATGAAAGCGCTCTTTGCATATATCTATGAAAGAGCGGATTAAAATCTTCACAAGGTACGTAGTTGCGCTTTAGCGCTCTTTTGGATATATACAAGAAAGAGCCGACTAAAGTCTTCACAAAATATGTTATTGCGATAAAAGCGCTATTTGCATATATAAGAAAGAGCGCTGAAGCGCAACTACGTACCTAATAATTATTTGAGTTTGTCAATCTCAAATTGTGCGTCTTTGTAACCGCCGGTAAGTCCTTGATCGAGAAAGATTTTGCCCGCTTTTTCTAAGTCGCTAATTGCTCCTGCTTTGTCTCCTAAGGAGCGGCGTACCATGCCTCTACCGTAGTAAGCACCAGCATAATTCGGATTGATCCGAATGGCTTGCACGTAATCGCCGATCGCACTATTGGAATTATTTAACTGCTGGTAAACCTTGGCCCGATTGGCGTAAGCTTCAGCATCGTTGGGATTGAGCCCGATTGCTGCGGTAAAATCTGCGATCGCCCCCTGTGTATCCCCCCCGGCACTGCGAGCTAAACCGCGATTGCTGAAAGCATTATAATCCTTGGGATTTAGTATTGTCGCTTGAGTGCAATCGGCAATTGCTTTCGGGTAATCCTTCAAATTTAAATAAGCAATACAGCGATTGTTATAGGGAACCCCATCTTCTTCGCTTAGCGAAATTGCCTGAGTGCAATCGTCAATTGCCGCTTGATGAGCTCCCAAATTCAACTGCGTGCTGCAACGATTCGCGTAAGCATCTCCACTCTTGGGATCGATCGCAATTACCTGACTGTAATCCGCCAATGCTCCCTGATAATCTCCTAGGTGAAAGCGCGCTCTCCCCCGACTGTAGAAAGCATCCACATTCTGAGCATCGAGCTTAATTGCCTCAGTATAATCTCCAATCGCCCCCTGCAAATCGCTGCTCCCAGCCCGAGCCAACCCCCGTGAATGATAAGCTTTAACCAAGTTCGGCTGCAACCGAATTACTTCGCTTAAATCCCCAATTGCCGTCTTGTAATCTTGCATTTCTAAATAAGTCACTCCTCTTTCATAGTAAGCATCAACATCGTTGGGCTGGAGCTTCAAAACCTGAGTGTAATCCTCAATCGCTCCGCGCTTGTCGTTGAAATCGCGACGGGCCAGCCCCCGGTTAAAATAAGCCTTAAAATATTGAGGATTGAGAGCGATCGTCTGAGAATAATCGGCAATTGCTTCTTGATATTTTTTTAAATCATAATTAGCATTACCCCGCTGATAAAAACTCTCACCATTGTTAGGATTTAATTGGATTGATTTGTCAAAAGCCTGCAAAGCTGCTGCCGCATCTTGATTGCGAGACTTTGCTACTCCCTTTTCGTAATATTCCTTGGCTTTGATCGGATTCGGGCGGCTGCAATAATTAAACAGAAATACCATAGCAATCGCCCCGCAGCCAGCGAATATCAGCCACCAAAACCGACTTCCCAAACCTGAAGAAAAAGTATTGGAAGACAGTAAGCTCGACGGAGAAATATTTTTATTTTGAGCCGTATTTCCAGGCTCTTGGCGGTGTTTCAGCTTGCTGAGAGCGGCCAAAACTTCCTCAGCCGATGGATAGCGTTTGCTAAATTGGTGGCAGACCATTTTGTCAATTATATTTGCCAGTGCCGGAGAACATTGAGTTCGGTTTCGCCAAACAATTTCCCCAGTGTGAGAAGGACTCGGATCTTGCAATTTTGGCAAATCCGTACCGGGCAAACCAGTGATAGCTTGGATCGCCATCATCCCGACGGCATAGAGGTCGCTGCTAAATTGCGGGTTGCCTTGAAATTGTTCGATCGGCATATAAGCCGGAGTTCCCGTCGCAATTGTGCGCGGAAATTCTGTATCGTACTCGCTGACGTGATTGGCAACTTCTTTAACCGAGCCGAAGTCAATTAAAACTAATTTGCCGTCTGGTTTGCGGCGGATTAAGTTGGACGGGTTAACATCGCGGTGAATCACTCCCTGAGAGTGTACGAAGGCGAGAACTTTTAACACTTCTTCCAACAGATCCAGCACTCTTTCTTCCCGCCAAGGTTGACCGGCCACAATTTCCCGATTGAGGGCGTGACCGGGTACAAATTCTTCTACGAGGTAGAATTGATTGCCTTCTTCAAAATAAGCGAGTAAAAATGGAATTTGATCGTGTTTTCCCAGTTTTTCTAATATTTCTGCTTCTTGTTTAAATAATCGGTAAGCTGTTTTTAGAACTGTGGAAGTGTTGCTGGGAGGGCGCAGTTGTTTGACTACACATTGAGGGTGACCGGGGCGGCGAGTATCGACTGCTAAATAAGTTTGTCCGAAGGCTCCCGAGCTGAGGATTTGGACTACGCGATAACGCCTGTCTAAAAGTTGACCAACCATGTTCATATCGGAATTTGAGAAGTGGTAATTGGTAATTGGTAATTGGTAATTGCGAATTGGTAACTGGGAAGGGGGAGTTGGTAATGGGTATTTCGTAATTGGTGATTTTGCCTGTTTCCTTTTTTGTTCTTGATTTTTCATTTTTGCTAATCACAGTTGGCAGTTGGCAGTTGGCAGTTGGCAGTTGGCAGTTGACGGTTGACGGTTGACGGTTGACGGTTGACGGTTGACTGATAACGGTTGACGGTTGACGGTTGACGGTTGACGGTTGACGGTTGACTGATAACGTTCGCGAGCTGGGACGCTCGCACTACTGACTAATGACTGATTACTAATGACTGATAACGTTCGCGAGCGGGGACAGCACTACTGACTAATGACTGATTACTAATGACTGATAACGTTCGCGAGCGGGGACAGCACTAATGACTAATGACTAATGACTAATGACTAATGACTAATGACTAATGACTAATAACCAATAACCAATAACCAATAACCAATGACTAATGACTAATGACTAATGACTAATAGTTTATTTAGAATCTTTGATCTGTGCTTGTGCGTTTTGAAAACCATCGGCTCTTCCTTGTTCTAGAAACAGTGTTGCAGCTTTCTGAAAATCCTCGATCGCCCCAGCCCGATCTTTGAGTTGGCGGCGGACGAGACCTCGGCTGTAAAAAGCGCTAGCATTGTTGGGGTTGAGCCGTAGCGACTGAGCGAAATCCTCAACCGCTAAAGGGTAATTTTTGAGATCTGAGTAAATAGTACCGCGATTGCTGTAAGCTACGGCATCGCTGGGGTTGAGCTTAATTGCTTGAGTGAAATCTTCGACAGCCCCCTGCTTGTCTCCCGAAGCCTCGCGAGCTAATCCTCGATTGCTGTATGCTTTGGGATTGTTGCTGTTGAGTCCGATCGTCAAACTGCAATCTTCGCTGGCCTTTTGAAATTGCTTTAAATTCAGATGAGCAATGCAGCGGTTGTTGTAAGCTGCTTCATCTTTGGGATCGAGGCGAATTGCTCGGCTGCAATCTTCAATCGCTTTGTCGTAGGTTGCTAAATTTAAGTAAGCGCTGCACCGATTGGTATAAGCATCAACTTGGTTTGGTTCCAATTCGATCGCCCTACTGTAATCTTCCATCGCTCCTTGATAATCTGCTAGATTAAAGCGCGATCGACCGCGACTGTAGTAAACCCCAGCTTCCTTGGGGCTAATTTGAATCGCTTGGGTAAAATCCGCCATTGCTCCGGTTTTGTCGCCGTCGGCCGATCGAGCTAAACCCCGATTGCTGTATGCTGTAGCATCGTTGGGATTGAGCCGAATTGCTTGGGTGTAGTCTTCAATTGCCGCGCGGTAGTCGGCCAAATCGTAATAGGCTAAACCCCGCTGATAATATATGTCACCGTTGTTAGGATTGAGCCGCAATACTTGGGTAAAATCTTCCACAGCCCCCCGCTTGTCGCCGGTGTCGCGGCGGGCCAGAGCTCGATTGTAGATGGCTTTGGTGTGGCTGGGATTGACTTTAAGTGCTTGGGTGTAATCGGCAATTGCTTGCTCGGTGGCGCCCATGTCGTAGCGAACGTTAGCCCGCTTGTAGAAAGTTTCGGCATCGCTGGAATTGAGGGCGATCGCTTGGGTATAATCGGCGATCGCGCCTGTTTTGTCACCTTGCTGCGCCTTCACAACACCGCGGGCGAACAATTCTTTGGCCCTCGCCGGACTTTGACTGTGCCAAAAGTAAATTATCAGTGCTGTCAAGATCGAAGCTGCGGCGATAACAGCAAACAGCAACAGTCTGCTTGGGCGCTGCCTCGGCTGCAATTGACCGATCGCGTGGGTGATGATGGTGGCTGGCGATCGCCCAGACTCGGATTTTACCGTGATTTGTTGGAGGTCTGCCAAAACTTCGGTGGCTTCGTGATAGCGTTCCTCGCAGTCGGAGCGCACCATTCGATCGATAATATCTGCTAGAGCCGCCGAACAAGTCGCCCGATCGCGCCAGGAAATTTTGCCTTGGTTTTTTAAGCCACTCAGTTGCTCGGGCGATAGTCCCGTTACCGCAAGCTGGGCGATCGTACCTAGAGCGTAGATGTCGCTATTGTAACGGGGGTTGCCTTGCGATTGCTCGATCGGCACATATAATGTTTCAGCAGCCAACTCCGGTTTTTTTCCCAAAGGCTTTTTAACAGAGTTTGGGGATGTTGGCGCCAACAAATGAGAATTAACGAGCTCCGGGTTAATTTCTTTGTCTAAGCTAAAGTCAACCAACACAAATTTGCCGTCTGACTCGCGTCGAATTGTTCTGTCTGGTTGAATTCGGCGGTGGATGAAACCGTTGGAGTGTATAAACACCAAAACTTCTAATATGCATGATAGCAAAGCAATTACTTGGTCTTGTGCCCAAGGTTCACCAGGTATTAGTTCTTGGCTTAAAGGTTGACCGGCAATAAATTCTTCTATTAAGTATAAACTTTGGTTTTCCTCAAAATACGCCAATAATTCGGGAATTTTGTCGTGTTTGCCCAATTTTTCTATTATTTCTGCATTTCTTTGAAATATAATTTTGACTAATTCTGGAGTTTGCGAATTTGTGCCGAGGAGCCGCATTTCTCTAACCGTGCATTGCGGATAACCGGGACGGTGAGTATCTGCTGCTATATAAGTTTTTCCCACTTCACTTGAGTCTGTGACTTTAATGATGCGGTAACGTCTGTCGAGAAGTTGACCAATCATGCTCTGCCCTCTACCCTGTTAATGTTCGATTATCGCATGAAACCAGGATAGCAAAAAGATTTGGCGGACTAATTTTTTAAGTTCGATCGCGTCGTCACTCGCGCCCAAAAACGGAAGGAGCATCTCATTTTTGTAAAAAGCATTTTTTCTTTGAGCGCAAGCGTCCCCGCTCGCGTATTGTACAATACGCGAGCTCCCGACAGCACTATAAATACAAAAAATACAAAACTGAGATGCTCCCAAAAACGGATACTTGCTTTCGGACACTCGTCGCCCGCTGCTCAAAATTTCCGACTTTTGTTCAATCTGTAGATTCACTGCGCCGCAAGTCAATCTAAAATCTTAAATCTACAATCTAAAATCGACTGAATGGGACTTTCTGGGCGCTCCAGATGGAGGGGTTCGCTAACGGATTGGCGATCGCACTCAAGCGCGGCGGCCACCCTGTTTTAAGATCTTGGAAAAACCTCTCTGAAATTGTTTATCCTGTCTAATGAGATGAGATATAGCCTTTCTCAAAAAAGTGAGGTATAGCCTTTCTCAAAAAGATGAGGTATGACTGACAGCTTACATAACCTCCCAGACAAAGAGGGCTAAAGCCCAACAACGTCCGCGAATCTTTCTGAGAACCGCTATATGCGTGCGATGCCTATGCCCTATGCCCTATGCCCGGTTTGGCCTATGCCCTATGCGTACTTCATCTTAGTGAGAAAGGCTATATATATAACTTTTGAGGCTGTGAATCGTAAAAATGTCTGAATCACTAACAAAAGGAGGAACGATCGCAGCAATTGCCACTGCGATCGTTCCCCAACAAGGCAGCGTCGGCATTGTAAGAGTTTCCGGTGCCGCAGCCTTAAAAATTGCCGAAACCCTGTTTCGCGCTCCAGGACGGCAAATTTGGGAATCTCACCGCATTCTTTACGGGCACATCCGCCGTCCCAAAACTCAAGAATTAGTCGATGAAGCTTTGTTGTTAATCATGAAAGCGCCACGTTCTTTCACCCGCGAAGATGTGGTGGAGTTTCACTGTCACGGTGGGATTATCGCGGTGCAGCAAGTGTTGCAGTTGTGTTTAGAAAATGGAGCTAGATTAGCGCAGCCGGGAGAGTTTTCGCTCAGGGCTTTTTTGAATGGTAGGTTAGATTTAACTCAAGCTGAAAGCATTGCTGATTTGGTGGGAGCCAAATCGCCCGCAGCCGCGCAAAGTGCTTTAGCTGGTTTGCAGGGAAAATTAGCCCAGCCGATTCGCAAATTAAGAGCAACTTGTTTGGATGTGTTGGCAGAAATTGAGGCGAGAATTGATTTTGAGGAAGATTTGCCGCCCTTAGATGAAGCTAAAACTTGTTTGGAAATCAATCGGATTTTGAACGAATTGTCAAGGATTTTGGCGACGGCAGATCGCGGTGAATTGTTGAGAACCGGTTTGAAAGTGGCGATTGTCGGACGCCCGAATGTGGGAAAGTCGAGTTTGTTGAATTCGTGGAGTAAGAGCGATCGGGCGATCGTCACAGATTTGCCCGGAACGACGCGGGATGTGGTAGAGTCGCAGCTAGTTGTGGGCGGGATTCCGGTGCAGGTGCTCGATACAGCGGGCATTCGGGAAACCGAGGATCGGGTAGAAAAAATCGGTGTAGAGCGATCGCGCGCCGCAGCCAAACAAGCCGATTTAGTCTTGTTGACAATTGACGCAGAATCTGGTTGGACAGCAGGCGATCGGGAAATTTACGAACAAGTAAAACACCGCCAGCTCATTATAATCATCAACAAAATCGACCTAGTAAAAACAATCCCAGAATTACCTTTCACCTCTGAAATTCACCCCGTTGTCACCGCTGCCGCCGCCTTAGATCGAGGTATAGAAGAATTAGAAACAGCCATCTTAGATGCTGTCAGTGGCGGAAATTTGCAAGCAGAAAACTCAGATTTAGCAATCAACCAGCGGCAAGCAGCAGCTTTAACTAGAGCTAAAATTTCGCTGGAAGAATGCACGGATACTATTAACAATAAATTGCCTTTAGATTTTTGGACAATAGATTTGCGCGGCGCAATTCAAGCATTGGGGGAAGTTACGGGGGAAGAAGTGACGGAATCAGTTCTCGATAGAATATTTAGCAAGTTTTGCATAGGAAAATAGTAATTTTAATTGATTTATAACGCTGCTCAGAAAGATGAGGTATGTTGTTGGGCTTCAGCCCTTCTTAGTTTCGTAGAAACCCGGTTTCTCGCCTCCCATGAGTAATCTCTAAAAGTCTACTGAGTGGCCGAGACTTCAGAAACTGGCTTTCTTTAGACCTCTTGCATAAGTCTTTGATCGATCCTTCAACCGCAGATGTCAGACAGATAAACACGGATAAACGCAGATAATTTCAGGGTGTTTTCCGATTTTTGCAAGAGGTCTTTTCTAAACTTCTCGTTACTCAACATAAAACTTCCTAAAAACCCGGTTTCTCGCCCGATTTGGGTAAATTTCATTTAAGTCATATGATGTCTGCTAGAACGATCGCACTCATCCTCACGATCGCGGTCTTCCCAGAGTTGTGATATAAAGCACAGCCTCACTCGTAGGAATACCGAGAACGTCATTCACGAGATCGTCAAAAAAGCCCGCAATACCGCTGACACCCAAACGCAGTTGAATCGCTGCTAAATTCAACCGCTGGCCCAAATGACCCGCATCCATGTGCAAATATCGGTAAGCGCGATCGCCATATTTGGCAACAGCCCTATTCAAATCCGCCGTGTGAAACAACAGGGCTGCCGCATCTCTGCCCAAATCTTGCCCCAAACACAAATAGTGCAACTCCCTGCGGAAATTCTTGAACCGAATTTGCCGCAATTCTTGAGCTTTCGGAGCGTAATAATAACAACCTTCTTCTAACCCATGCACTCCCGAAACCGCAATAAAAGTCTGAATCAAACTCAGATCGAAATAGTCTGGATAACCGTCTAATCCTTGGTCTATATAGTGCTGCGACTGATAAGTAAAATCAAGCAACGCTAGCAGTTCGCCCAAGCTCAAAGAAGCACCTGTATAAGCACGGGTAGAACGCCTCTTCAGCATCGTATTTTCTAAAGTTTCTTGATTCACTCCCCAAGGAATCGAAGGTGTGACAGTCGAAACTTTAGTGCAAAATGGAAAGTTATATTTGTCTTCTAAATCTCCTTCACTTTCATCCAGTTTCCAGCCATCTACTCCAGTGGGATCTGATTCTAACTGTGTCGCTTTATGGAGGTATTCTAAAATTTTACCTTCGGAAATTTGCGGGTAATCTATCGTCGTTTTTCCTGCCAAAGCCGTTTTAAACTTTGGCAAATTTTGGTCGATGTCTAGCAAGTCAGCTAAACCAATTAAACAGATCGCTCCTTCTTGCTGCGAGTCGATATACAGTAATTGATTGACAGCTTCGTCTGCGAATCCTCCAATCAGGTGAGGTCGGTAATCGTTGATGGCGCAAGCTAACTCGATATTGCTCAATAAATGACCGGTGTCGAGAAAGATTCGCCGATAAGCTCTGTCTGCGTAACGCCAAGAAGAACGGAAGAAAACAGTGGTAACGGCGATCGCCAATTGGGTATTTTCTAACACTGGCGATCCGAAACAAGCCACTTGCAGGGCCGGCCAAATTTCGCTGTCCCAAAAATGAACCAGCGAATGAGTTCTGCACTGATAGTTGTAGAGTCCCGCCGGCAACTGCGGTGTACCCCGCGAGATTAAATAAACCTCTGCTGGGTAGAGCCCGCCCGCCGATGGTGCCGATCGCAAATACAGGTAGCTGTCATCTACCGTCTGCACCTTCGCCGTCAGCCCGTAGCTGCACAGCAACAAACTGGACAACCGATGCCACCAACTGGCATCATCCGGGGAATTTGGATCGTCTGAGGGGTCTTTTAGATAAGGCTTCAGGTCAAAATACGCGCCAATTTTATATTCTTTGAACGGAACTGGTTGCTCTGTCCAATCTAGCTGTCTGCTTTTGGCAGCAATGGTTTGAGGATCGTATTTCGTCCGTTCGTGGTAGTGCTGTGCAATGGAGGGAGGAAGTTCTGGCATATTTCAGTAGAGGATCAGCTTTGGTTTGTTTATCGATCTTGACATTACTAACGGGAAGCATGGTCGAGCAACCCAGAAATTTACAAATATAAAAAAAATCTTAGAAAAAATACGATCGTTGTTACACAAGCTTAACATAAGAAGATGCCTAGGTATAAATACGCAAAATAATAAGCATCAATTATCGTTATGAATTGGCTGCAAAAGCTGTCGTCATTAAGGGATGAAAATGCAAAAGCTAAGCGCTGAGGAATTGCTCGCTCAGTATTCTGAAGGCCAGCGAAACTTTAACGCCGTTGACTTAAGTGGAGATAACTTGTTTCAAGCAGATTTGCCAGAAATAAACCTTTCTGGTAGCGTGCTGACGCGAGCTTATTTGCCCTACGGAAATCTGACTCAAGCCAATCTTTACAAAACACAGTTACAAGATGCTGAATTGGGCGACATTCAACTTTATCAGGCAAATTTGTCGGAAGCTAATTTGTCAGGAGCTAATTTATCTAGAGCAAATTTGCGCCACGCCAATTTGCAAGGAGCAAATTTGTATAAAGCCAATTTACAAGGTGCAGATTTGTACAATGCAGATTTGAGCAATGCCGATTTGAGATATGCTGATTTGAGCCGGACTAATTTGGAGAAAGCAAAGTTAACCAAAGCTCAATTAGCTGGCTGCAACTTATTTCGATCGCGCTTAGTGGATTTATCCGACGCTGAGTGCGATCGCACTACCATCGGCCCCGAAGGATATTGATTTCGCAGCAGTGCATTTGGGCGATCGCCAAAAAGGGCGTCAAGCGCAGCGATCGTCTGCTGGAATCGCCCTTTTTAATATTTCTTAATATTTCTCGACACGGCTGACAATATGAGTTACAGTCGTAGATAACTTATTGTCGTGCAATATTGACAACAAACAACACATATTTCCACATAAAAAAGGTCAAACCTGTCAGGAACCCAACTCTAAAGAGATTGGGCTTGCAAGAGAAATCAAGTAAGCCATTCTGACCAGCCTAAGTCTTCACTGACTACGTTATTTGGGTCACGACACCCTGTGGATGCGACGCCAGTCTCCTGCTCTGTCGCTAGTGGTTAAACAGTTTTAAGGTCACTGAAACAGTGCTGCTAGCCCAACAAGCCCTTATAACATTGGCGAGGCGAACATTACCCCGCAAGGGAGGCTCCACAAGAGCAAACATTATGCGTACAGGGTTGCAAGGTTTGAAACGGTAACTGTCCCGTTGAAAGTGCATTACAAAAGTACACCAAACCAAGCAACTCCAAGGCGGTAATGGCAAGAAAGATTCAAGGCGGTTGAAACCGCTCGGGTTGTTTCCCTCTCAGGTCTAAAGACTCTGAGTTTCTCACTTACCGAATAGTTTTATGAATAATCCAGATGAAAAAGCCAGAGAACTCCGACATAAAGAACAACAACTGCGGAAGCGAGAACAAGAACTTCGACTCAGGGAACTAGAAGCAGAAATTGAACGATCGGTGCCAGAAAATATAACAAGAAAGTACGAGAAAGAAGACAACAATACTCAAAAAAGCAAACTCGAACTATGGCGTCGAAAAATCATAGCAATCAGTCAATTTACAGGCCTGGCAATTGTGGCGCTGGTTGCGCTTCGCATAGCATCTTGGCTGGGAACTGCGGTGATGGTGGGAGCAATTGCTTTCATTGGTTACAAAATACTTTTTCAAGATAAGAATCCCAAGAATTAACTAACAGGCTATTGTAGTCATTTCAGGTCTGTACTGCACATTTTTTCGCAAGAAATAGCGAATCAAATAACTTTTGCACGAACACCATCATGAAATGACTTTGTTTTGAAATATCCAGCAGTAAACAATCATAAAACAACCATGAACCTCAAAGTAGAAACTAGCAGCTTTCTCAACGATTTAGAGCGAGTATCCGCCGTGCGCCGAGAAATTGCCGATCGCCTGAGCAACATCGTCACAGCCATAGAGCGATCGGAATTAGCGGGAATCGAAGCATCAGGAAAACTCGGTTTAGAAACAGACAGCGCCGACATCAATCTCGCCAGCAAAAACTTGCGCCAAGGAGTATTTCGGCTGCTCGTATTAGGCGACATGAAACGCGGCAAAAGCACTTTTCTCAATGCCTTAATCGGAGAAAACTTGCTTCCCAGCGATGTCAATCCCTGTACGGCTTTGCTGACAATTTTGCGCTACGGCCCCGAAAAAAATGTCACCGTTTATTTCAACGACGGCAAAAGCCCCAAACAGCTCGATTTTAAAAGTTTCAAACAAGACTACACAATCGACCCCGCCGAAGCAAAACGCCTAGAATCCGAGCAGAAACCAGCATTTCCCGATATCGACTGCGCCGTAGTAGAATATCCCTTACCTTTGCTAGAAAAAGGCATAGAAATAGTAGACAGTCCCGGCCTCAACGATACAGAATCCCGCAACGAATTATCTCTCGGTTACATCAACAACTGTCACGCAATTTTGTTTGTACTCCGGGCGACTCAGCCTTGTACAATGGGTGAAAGACGTTATCTAGAAAATTATATCAAAGGTCGTGGATTAAGCATTTTCTTTCTGATCAATGCTTGGGATCAAGTGCGGGAAAGTTTGATTGACCCAGACGATCCTGAAGAAATGGCAGAAGCAGAACAGAAATTGGGGCGGGTTTTCAAAGCTAATTTGGCTGAATATTGTTTGACAGAAGGACACGACATTTATGACGAGCGGGTGTTTCCAATTACCTCAATTAAGGCACTCAGGTTGCGGGTAAAAAACCCGGATGCAAATTTAGCAGGAACTGGTTTTCCTGAGTTTATGGCGTCACTAAATACATTTTTGACCCAGGAAAGAGCGATTTCGGAATTGCGTCCGGCGAGGACTTTGGCGCGTCAAATTTCTGCTCGCGTTCGTGAATCTGTCGGGCGCCGTTTACCATTGCTTGAAGGGGATGTCAATGAGTTGAAGGACAAGATTAATTCAGTTGAGCCGGAGTTTAATAAACTGAGTCAGATTCGCGATGAATTTCAACAAGAAATTATCCGAGTTAGAGATAGTAAATCGCGGGCGATCGCAGATTCTTTCCGCACCTACGTTCTCAACTTAGAAAATACCTTTGAAACAGACTTTTTGCGGTATCAACCCGAGCTGAGATTTCTGGATTTCTTCAGCCAAGACAAGCGAGAAGCCTTTGAAGCATCGCTCAGACGAGCCTTCGAGCAGTACATCAACGACAAACTAGCAGCTTGGACTCTCACGGCTGAACAAGAGATGAATTCAGCATTTTCGCAGTTGTCGCAAAGTGCGGCAAATTACGGAGCATCTTACACAAAAGTGACTGAAAAAATTACCGAAAAACTGACCGGGCAAAAAATCCCCGCAGCAGTCAGCAACTCAAACGAAGATAACTCGCCAGCTTGGGCAAAATGGGCGATGGGATTGTTTTCATTAACGACAGGAAACCTGGCGGGCGTAGCAATGGCAGGAGCTGGTTTCGACTGGAAAAATATCCTGCTCAATTTAATTACTGTATTGGGCGTCAGTACGATTTTTGCGAGTTTTACGGGGATTGTTTTGGGGCCGCTGTACTTGGCTTTGCTGGGGATGGGTATTGGGGTTTTGCAAGCAGATGGAGCTCACAAACAGTTAGTGAAAGCAGCTAAAAAAGAGTTGGTGAAGTATCTGCCGCAGGTGGCTCAGGAGCAGTGGCAGCCGATTCACGATGCTGTGAAAGAGTGTTTTGATGTTTACGGGCGCGAAGTGGGCGATCGCATGAATGATGATATTAAGTCTCGGAAAGCTGAGTTAGATAATTTGCTGGAACAAAAGCAATCTCGCGAGATTAATTGTCAGGCTGAATCGGAGCGTTTGGAAAAGTTGGAGGCTGATGTTTCTGCCGAGGCACAGAGTATAGAATCAGTCTATCAAGGTTTCTTAGCATCCGCTAAATGAAGCTCTAAGGTACGTAGTTGCGCTTCAGCGCTCTTTGTTTATATAGACAAGAGCGCTGAAGCGCAACTACGTACCTAAGATTTGGAAAAGTTGGAGGCTAAGGTATGTTGTTGCGCTTAAGCGCTCTTTGTTTATATAGACAAGAGCGCTGAAGCGCAACTACGTACCTACATTTGGAAAAGTTGGAGGCTAAGGTATGTTGTTGCGCTTTAGCGCTCTTTAGTTATATATAAGAAAGAGCGCTGAAGCGCAACTACGTACCTAGAATTTGGAAGAGGACTGAAGTCCTTACTACGAACCTTTTATAAGTCCAAGAATGAGATAATTTTAAATATGCAACAACCCGAAACTTATCAAGATCTAACTAACTATCTCAAATCAGCACTGGGCATCCTCGAATTAGATAAAAACTCCCAACTTTACCGAGATACAAACTCAATTTGCGATTATCTCGCGAAACCAACTTTTCAAATCGCTGTCTTTGGCCCGTTTAATTACGGTAAGTCAACTTTGCTGAATGCAATGCTTGGAAATCGCGCTTTGCCGATCGACCTTGTGCCCACTACCGGTGCTGCCATTTATGTCAACTACGGCGACGAATTGCACGCAAAAATCACCCTCAAAGACGGCACAGAAGTCAGCGAAGCCGGGACTGACGTGTTGAAACGCTACGCCATCCTCGACGACAACCGACAGATGCGGGATGATGTCGCAGCCGTGAATGTCTACTGTCCCCACCCATTCCTGAAAACGGGTGTGGAATTGCTGGATTTGCCCGGAACTAACGATCGCCAAGAACAGGATAACTTAGTTCGGGATAAATTGCTTTCGGCTGATTTGGTGGTGCAGGTTTTGGACGCTCGCAAATTGATGACTCTGGGGGAACGGGAGCATCTGAGAGACTGGTTGAGCGATCGGCAAATTAACACTGTCGTCTTTGTTGCCAATTTTCTCAATCTACTCGAACCAGACGACCAAAAACAAGTATACAATCGATTGTTGTTTGTTGCCGAAAGTTTTCGCTCCAACTTGCCGAACAACATCAGCAATATCTACCGCGTCGATGCTTTACCCGCTTTGAGGGCGAGGCTCAAAGGAGATGTGGCTGCGGCTCAAACTACCGGAATTGCCATGTTTGAATCGGCTTTACAAAGTATTGTCGCAAGTCAACAGGAACAACTAGCAGTTAAGTTGCCGAGAATTGAAAATATAGCTACTAAGATTTGTCAATCTTTGCGAGCGAAATCTGAAACTGTCGCCGCCGAAATAACAGCCGCTCAACAAAAGCAAAAAGACCGAATTGAAATTAAACAAAAAGCTGAAAAACTGATTTCACAAGGCTTTCAAGCCAGCGTTTCCGACTTCGAGATTTGGCTTTACCAGCCCACATTTTTGCGGCGCTATCAATCGGAAATGGCGCTGTCGCTTCAGCAAGGAAGTTTTGATGCGTGGAAGACAAAATTTGAGGAAGATGTGCTCAAGCAGCGGGAAACCATTGCAGAATGGGTAAATAAAGCTTGCGAGTTCTTCGATCGCGAACAGCCGATCGCCCTTTTGATCTCGTTTCCCCCATCCCCGCAAATCGCCCTGCCAGAACCGCCACCAACCGCCGCAGCCAAAAAGTCGATCGAGGGCGAAGTGACTCCAGTCGCGATCGCCACCGGCTTAGGTTGGCTGTTGGGCGGCCCCATGGGAGCAGCAGTAATAGGCGGTGCCAGCTATATTTTGAAGAAAAGAACAGGCTATGAAAAGCCGCCTGAATCGTCAGAAGCTTATCTAAATCAAGTAACAGAAATTTGCAACGAAGCTGCTAAAAACTATCTAATTGGTTTCAGTATCGATACTTTTTTAATGCTGCAACACTACAAGGAAATCGCCGCCAAAGTTATCTGTTTTCAAGACAGCCAAGAACCCCTACAGACAAATATGCAGCAGTATCAGATCCAGTTAATTGATAATTTGTTAGAAAACATCGAATCCAGCTTTCAAAGTACCAAATCTGTAATTAACGGCAAATGATCCGAACCCACATTGCGGACAGTATGAATCTTCAACACACCAATTTCTTTCTCTCGCCGCTTTTGAAAAAATCTCACCAGCAAGCTATCTACCACAAAATAACTAAAATAATTGGCAACAAATCCTGCAATTACCAACACACTTAAACCGCTGAGCGTCCCAAAGGAACCGCCTACTTTCCTCAAACCAGACCAGACGGCTGCATCACCTGTTTTACCTGTAGCTACTATGCCGATAAGTAGCATTAAAGCAGGTAATGCGATCGTGATTGTATTTCTGATGAGTTTGTCCATTAGACTATTTTAGATTGTAGATTGGGAATGAATGATTCAGGTTTCCGGGTGCGGATGGCACACCGATTGACTCGGAGGTGGCTTTAAAAAATTGGCTAATTCTTAAATCTCATAGATTTCTAACGGTAAGTTGTCTGGATCTCTAAAAAAGGTAAACCATTTTTCGGTAATCTCGTCAAAGCGAATTTCTTCTACTTCTATTTGTTGGGATTTTAAGTAAGCAACCGATGCTTTTATGTCTTCAACTGCAAAAGCTAAATGTCTCAAGCCGCAAGCTTCAGGATTGTTAACTCTTTTGGGAGGATGGGGAAATGAGAACAGTTCAATCATTGCACTGCCGTTTCCGACTTGCAAATCTAGTTTGTAAGAATTTCTCTCGGTTCGGAAAGTTTCTTTGATTGTGGAACATCCCAAGACTTCTACATAAAATTTCTTCGATTTTTCGTAATCCGAGCAAATAATTGCCACATGATGTATTGCTTTTATTTTCATTTTGAAAAAGTTACTTGGGTTTTCTGAGATGTAGTAGCATTCTCAATCAGCTTTTATGAACAGGCTTTCCGGCCTGTTCCACAAAGAGTGAATTTTCTTGTGGAACAGGCCGGAAAGCCTGTTAAGAGAGAATGGTGCAAGATGTGAGGTTTTTCTCACAGCACGGTGGGTTATTGACAATTATATTTGACGATCGCAAACTCCCCGACCAACCCGCCTAAATTCAGGGCGAGATTCGTTTATTTTTCCCCACCCAAATCTCGATCGGTAAATTTATGCAAAAAAAGCACCCCACTTTGATAAAATTAGAGTTTTGCAGTCACTCACCCATTTGCATCTCAGGAGACAAGCACCATGGCCCGTATGTATTACGACACCGACGCCAACCTAGACCTCTTAGCCAAGAAAACGGTTGCTATCATTGGCTACGGTTCCCAAGGGCACGCCCACGCGCTCAACCTCAAAGACAGCGGGATGAATGTCATTGTCGGTTTGTATCCCGGTAGCAAATCTGCCGCCAAAGCAACCGATGCAGGTTTAACTGTTCACCCGGTAGACAAAGCAGCCGCCGCCGCTGACTTCATCATGATTTTATTGCCCGATGAAGTTCAAAAAACTATTTACAAAGAACAAATCGAACCTAACCTTTCAGCAGGAAATGTTTTAGCATTTGCTCACGGTTTTAACATTCACTTCGGCCAAGTTGTCCCCCCAGCCGACGTAGACGTAGTAATGGTAGCGCCCAAAGGCCCCGGACACTTGGTGCGCCGGACTTACGAACAAGGCGAAGGTGTTCCGAGTTTGTTTGCAGTATATCAGGATGCTTCGGGCCAAGCGCGCGATCGGGCAATGGCCTATGCTAAAGGTATCGGCGGCACCAGAGCCGGCATCCTCGAAACCACTTTCCGCGAAGAAACAGAAACCGACCTTTTTGGCGAACAAGTAGTTTTGTGCGGCGGTTTGAGCGCCTTAATTAAAGCTGGATTTGAAACCTTAGTTAACGCTGGATATCAACCGGAATTAGCTTATTTTGAATGTTTGCACGAAGTTAAACTTATCGTTGACTTAGTAGTAGAAGGAGGCCTCGCCAAAATGCGCGACAGCATCTCCAATACCGCAGAATACGGCGACTTAACTCGCGGCCCCCGCATCGTCACCGATGACACCCGCGCCGAAATGCGTAAAATTCTTAGCGAAATTCAATCCGGCCAATTTGCTCGTGAATTTGTTCTAGAAAACCAAGCCGGCAAACCGGGCTTTACTTCGATGCGCCGTCAGGAAGCAGAACATCCGATTGAAGAAGTTGGTAAAGATTTGCGCGCTATGTTTAGCTGGTTGAAAAAGCAGGCATAATCGATTTTAGATTTTAGATTTTAGATTTTAGATTTTTCGTTTTATCTAAGATCTAAAATCGCCAATCTAATCGTAATTGTCAAAAGTAGTCCCAACATACAGAATCTGACAGCAGAGCACCTGACAAGCACCAAAAATAAACCGAACACTACTGAAAAGAAAAAAAATCAGTAAATTGGTTATTCCTTGTTTTTTCTACTACCATTGGATTTCTGTCAACTGTCAACTATCAACTGTCAACTATCAACTGTCAACTATCAACTGTCAACTGTCAACTGTCAACTGTCAAAACTATCGACTAGGGCTTTTTTGCAAGTCATCAATATCTTTCTCTCTTTGCTTATTTACCTCTTTCGGCTTTACCCATGACGGCCACAAACTGACGAAGAACTTTCTACTTGCTAAGCTGGTATCTCTTACAGGTTTGGGGAGAAAAGTTAAACTGTCACCGTAAAGGGTAAACAGCGCTACAAACAGCAGCACTATCGGGATAATATTTTTTTTAGGCATGGCAGTTTGGGATTTGAGTTTATAAAAGTCGTTGTTTATATTTTGCCCTGGCGCGAACCAAAAATATCAGCACTCAAGAAAAATAAATCGGTGGGCGAAGCGGGCGCCCAGACAGACGATGCACATATTCCGAATCCTCCCTAACGCCCCTTAATAACCAGGGTGGTTGGTACGTTGTTGGGCTTTAGCCCTTTTTAAACATATATATATAAAGAGGGCTGAAGCCCAACAACGTACCTAATTTAGGGAACAAGATTTCGAGCTTTCTTCCTCCTCCAAGTAGAGGGATGCAATGGTAAGTAAGGTTCGTAGTGCGGACTTCAGTCCGCAAAAAGCTGCGGACTAAAGTCCTCACTACGAACCATTTTTTCAAGGTAATGCACCGGATATGATATTATTAGGTAACTACTAACGACTCTGCTG
>NZ_JAHRFA010000021.1:52939-98590 GCF_020883045.1 Microcoleus sp. CAWBG58
TAAGTAAGGTTCGTAGTGCGGACTTCAGTCCGCAAAAAGCTGCGGACTAAAGTCCGCACTACGAACCATTTTTTCAGGGTAATGCACTGGATATGATATTATTAGGTAACGACTAACGACTCTGCTGTAAGTAAGGTTCGTAGTGCGGACTTCAGTCCGCAAAAAGCTGCGGACTAAAGTCCGCACTACGAACCATTTTTTCAAGGTAATGCACCGGATATGATATTATTAGGTAACTACTAACGACTCTGCTGTAAGTAAGGTTCGTAGTGCGGACTTCAGTCCGCAAAAAGCTGCGGACTAAAGTCCGCACTACGAACCATTTTTTCAGGGTAATGCACTGGATATGATATTATTAGGTAACGACTAACGACTCTGCTGAATAAAACTTTGCACGACTGCATTAGTTTCCGAAGAAATTTCTGTTACTAGACGCACCGGAATTGCATTTGTAGAAGCAAATTGCGCGTATTCTGGGGTGAGAAAGACTGCATATTTGTCAGCTTCGGTCGTTAGTTGAGCGGCAGTAGCCAGACTGATAGCTTTAATATAATTGCGGATGCTAACTGCTTTCTCGCCGACAACTTCATCGCCAGAAATTACTGTACTCGGTCTGCTAACTTGGTCTAAGGTTGTACTCGGATCTTTGACGCTTAAGTGGGTTCCTCCTACAAAGCCCACTAGCCATTTGGGACTGGAAATTTTGGTGAAGCCGGCAATTTGTTCGACTAAGGCGGGTGTGGTTTTGTCGGCTGAAGATGCTACTATTAATGTAGGGATTTGAATGGCACTTAAACCAGTTTCTCCAAATAGTAATGATGTGGTGGGATTCATGACGATCGCCCTTTTAATCCTCACATCCCGCAATTGATACCGTTCTTGGGGCAATCGGGCCGCCGCGCACTGAATGCCTTCGCCCAAGCTAAACCCGATTAAATCCCCCTGACAGCGCTGTTTGAGCCGGCTCAATTGCAGTTCGGCACCGGCTACGGACAAGGCTGTGGCGCCACCGAAGGAATAGCCCACGATCATCGATCGCTCGATCGCAATTTTCCCCTGCAAGTTATCATCCGTTTGGTTCAATTTTGCCAGTTCGTCGAGCACAAAACTGATATCTTTAGGACGGTCTAAAAACTCTCCAGAAGCGAGCAACTGAGACTTACCCGCGATCGCAGCCTTGGTATTTGTTTCGTTGCTTCCCGGATGTTCTACAGCAGCTACCACGTAGCCGTAGGACGCCAAATGCTCGGCTAAATAACGCAAATCCGTCCGCACCGAACCCAAACCGTGAGAAAACACGATCGTCGGTTTGTCGGCCGTCGCTGCTCTCGACCAATAGACATCAACAGGAATACGCCGATTGCGGGCGCTATCGTTCAAATCTAGCTTGAGAACCCGAACCGAATTCGGGCCGGGTTGGGTCGGGTCGAAAGGCGGGTTAAAGGCGGGTTTAGTGGCTGTTAATTGAGGTGCGATCGCGGCCATAAACCTCTGAGTTTGCCAAAAACCCGAGTTTAAGTTGCTCAAAACTGCGAAAGCTCGATCGAGATCCACGACTACCCGCGAACTCGGATAAGATTCAATGAAACTCAATACAGATAAGCCTTCCGGCGCATTCGCTCCCAGCACCAAAGCCGCTCGCAGCGCTTCCACACCCGCACCGTCGCCCCTGGGTATCACTGTAGTCAAATCCGTCAAAATCGCAGTCCCGATGCGCGTATTTAGCAAGTTGCTCAAACCAACTACATTGAGAGGGATTTTCGCTTGAAGTGCTCCCAAAATTTGACTGCGCTGTGCGTCAGACAGCAGATTCGCGTAGGCTTGCAGTCTGGGGGGGACTTTTCCGGTTTTTGCGAGCTCGCGCAAATCCGCCACCGAAATAGACGATTCTAAAGGGCCTTTGCGGACAACAACTGTTTCTGTAGCTTTTGCAGGGGATATCATAGCGCCGAAAGTGCCGATCGCGATCGCGCTACAAACACTCGCCACTGACGAAAACCATCTTAAATTTGGTCTAATGCTCATCTTTTTTCAATCTAGACTGGATATCATCATATTCTTAGAATTCTCCCAGATACCGAGAAATTGTTCTAGATGTCGATAAATTGTCTCGGGGTGCGATCGACAAAGCCTCTCGGTATGTTTAAATGTCGATCGATCGCAATGCTCGTATTAAGTATAATTGCCAATCAAAGATAGCCATTTGGCTTAATTTACTAAGCAAAATTGCGGTTGACGCAATACTTGATATTCACTATTATTATTGGAAATAAAACCTCGCGATATTACTGACTTTTGCATCACAATAATTTTCCGAGTCTCGTGCGATCGTCACCACTCGCATTATATCGTCTCCACCGGCATTTTAAAAATCACCTACAAGGAGCATTTCAATGAATACGTTAACACTGCCAGGGTACCGCATTAGCACCTCCATATCTGACGGCTTCAATACCAGCGTTTACCGAGCAATTAGAGAATCAGACGAACAACCAGTCATCATCAAAATCCTCAAAGCAGAATTTCCCACCCTCGAACAAATTACCCGCTTAAAAAACGAATATAAAATTACTCAGCATTTACACGCAGACAGCATCGTCAAATATTACAGCCTCGAAACCTCTCAAAACCGTCTCGCCCTAATTGCAGAAGACTTTGGCGGCCGCTCCCTCAACCAAATTATCTCGAAAAAGCTTGACTTAACAGAATTTTTAAACATTGGCATTCAGCTAGCATCAGCACTCAACTCGCTGCATCAAAACGGCATCATCCACAAAGACATCAAACCATCCAACATTATCATCAACCTGGAAATAGGAATAGTTAAAATAACCGACTTCAGCATCGCTTCCCGGCTGAGCAAAGAAACTCCCCAAATTAACAGCGCTAACTTAGTTGAAGGTACAGTCGCCTATATGTCTCCCGAACAAACCGGGAGAATGAACCGCACTTTAGATTATCGCAGCGACTTCTATTCCCTCGGTGTGACATTTTACGAAATGCTGACAGGCGAATTGCCGTTTCACAGCAACGATATTTTGGAACTGGTACACTGTCATATTGCCAAACATCCCGCACCGCCTTGTGAATGCAGCAAAAATGCAGAAAATGATGAAAAAATTCCGCAAGTTGTTTCGGATATTGTGATGAAGCTGTTGGCAAAAAATGCCGAAGATAGGTATCAAACAGCAGAGGGGATTAAGGTAGATTTAGAAAACTGTTTGAATTCTTGGCAGACAACTGGGGAAATTGCTGATTTTGTACCGGGAAAGTGCGATCGCTCGCCACAACTGTCAATCCCTCAAAAACTCTACGGACGAGAAGCCGAAGTCGATCGCCTGCTCGCTGCTTTTGAACGAGTTAGCGGGCTTGCAGACACACAACTCCCAGAAAAATCGGAAAATCTAGCTACTCGTTCTCAAAGCGAAATAGTCCTAGTTTCCGGCTATTCTGGCATTGGCAAAACCGCCATTGTCAATGAAGTTCACAAGCCAATTGTGCGACATCGCGGCTATTTTATCAACGGCAAATTTGACCAATTTAAGCGCAACATTCCCTATGCAGCTTTGATTCAAGCTTTCCAGTCTTTAATCGGACAATTGCTTACTGAAAGCAGCGAAAAATTGCAAGCTTGGAGAGAAAAGTTAGCGGCGGCTTTGGGCGCAAACGGTGCTGTAATTGCTGACGTAATTCCAGAGATTGAACTAATTATTGGCAAACAGTCGGAAGTACCACAACTCGGGGCTGCGGAATCTCAAAATCGGTTTAATCGAGTCTTTCAAGAGTTTATCGGCGTCTTTACTCGTGTAGAACATCCGCTAGTAATCTTTTTAGATGATTTGCAGTGGGCTGATTCGGCATCGCTGAATTTAATGCAGTTGTTGCTTGGCAATTCGGAAAGTCAATATCTGCTGTTGATTGGTGCTTATCGGGATAATGAAGTTAATCCGACTCATCCGCTCGTACAGGCGATCGAGCAAATTGCCAAAACTGGTACTCCTGTTAATAATATTGTCTTGCAACCGCTGGATTTCGGCAATGTTTGCGAATTAATTGCCGATACTCTCACGGCTAACGACAAGGTGAGATTGCTGGCTGAGTTGATTTTCCACAAAACCGGCGGTAATCCTTTCTTCATCACGCAACTTTTGCAAGCCCTGTATCAAGAAAATCTGTTACACTTTGAGTTGAGCAGCGGTAGTTGGCAGTGGGATTTAGCGCAGATTCAGGCGATCGGCATTACTGACAAAAGTGTCGTCGAATTGGTAGCCAGCCGCATCGGAAAACTACCGGAAACCACGCAACGAGTCTTAAAATTTGCGGCTTGTATTGGCGATAAATTTAGCCTGAATGTCTTGTCAATTGTCAGCAAACAATCTCCAGCGCAAGTGGCTAGCGAACTCTGGGCGGCGCTGCAAACTGGATTGGTTCTCCCGTTAAGTAATGCTTACAAAATTCCGCTGGTTGGAGGCTGGGAATCGGAGAATTTATCGCAGCAGGTACGGGGAGGGCAGGCACGGGGAGGGCAGGCACGGGGGCACTGCCCCTACGGGGAATTCAAGATTTCATATAAATTCCTGCACGACAGAGTGCAGCAAGCAGCCTATTCTTTAATTCCCGAAAGTGAGAAACAAGAAACTCACGTCAAAATCGGTCGTTTGCTGCTAGAAAATACTCCGGATTCTGAGATTGACGAAAACGTATTTGATATTGTCAATCAATTGAATGTGGGTGTTGAATTGCTCACAGATAAAACCGAAAAATATGAACTGGCAAAACTGAATTTTATAGCTGGAAAAAAAGCCAAAGCATCCAATGCTTACGAAGCTGCTGTCAGGTATTTGAATGTCAGTTTGGAACTCATTAACTCCTCCCAGTCCCCCGTCGGTACAAGCTCAAGTTGGGATACTGATTATGACTTGACGCTGAACCTGCACGTAGAAGCAGCCGAAGCCGAGTATCTCAATACTAACTTTGAACAGTCAGAAAAGTTAATTTCTGTCATTTTGGAACAAGCTAAAAGTCTTCTCGACAAAGTAAAAATATACGAATTAAAAATAGAGATGTATATAGCTCAAACTCAGTGTTTAAAAGCTATAAATACGGGACTAGAAGCTTTAGAAATGATGGGTATCTCTCTCTCTGATATCCTGGAATGCGAGCATCTGAATGTGCAACTACCACAGATAGAAAAAGTGGATAATTTGCCAGAAATTACAGACCCCAAACAACTCGCAATTCTTCGGATTTTGGTGTCAATTAATTCACCATTATTGTTGTATAAACCTGAAATTTTATTGCCGGTTATATTGGCTCAGATTAATCTTTGCATGTTAGAAGGTCATTCACCACTATCTGCTATTTCCTACAGTTTTTATGGTTTAGTTCTGTGCGGTGGCATGGGAGACATTGAGAAAGGATATCAGGCCGGACAACTCGCTGTTAAGCTTTTACAAAAATATGGTGTAAATTCTCTGAAATGCCAAGTATTTAATCAATTTAATACTTGCATTCAACCCTGGAAAGAGCATCAAAGAGAAACTATCGCTAATTTGCTGGAAGGATTTCAAACTGGTCTGGAATCAGGTAATTTACTTTATGCTGGCTATTGTGCTTTTAACCACGTCATTTCTTTGTTTTTCATGGGAGAGAATCTCGATGATTTAGAACGCCAGCAAATTAGTTATATTAATTTGTTACGCCAGCTCAAAATTGATTATGTTGCCTCCAGTATCAGTCTGTGGAGACAACTGAATTTAAATTTACGAGATTTAGCAGCAGATAAGACTTGTTTGATTGGTGAGAGTTTTGATGAAACAACTATGTTACCGGAGTTGCAAGCGGTTAATGATGCTTGGATGCTATGTACGACATATTTTGTGAAATCCATGATTTTGTATTTGTTTAAAGAATTTAGTAGTGCTGTTAATAGCGCAACAATAGCTACAAAATATTTGCAATCGATGGGTGGGTGGATGCCTATTGCTGCTCAAAATTTTTACTATTCCCTGGCACTGCTCGCTGTGTATCCAACTGCTGACATTGCCGAGCAAGAAAAATACTTGATGCAAGTAGCAGCCAATCAGGAAAGAATGCAAAAATGGGCATACCACGCCCCCATGAACTATCAGCACAAGTACGACCTCGTAGAAGCCGAAAAAGCGCGAGTATTGGGTAATAATTGGGATGCAGCAAATTATTATGATAAAGCTATTGAAGGAGCAAAAGAGCAGGGATACATTCAGGAAGAAGCACTCGCTAACGAACTTGCAGCCGAGTTTTATTTGTCTTGCAACAAAGACAAAATCGCTCAAGTCTATCTCACAGAATCATACTACGGTTACATCCACTGGGGAGCGATCGCCAAAGTCAAAGATTTAGAAGCCCGATATCCCCAGTTAGTCGCCCAAACCCTCAACCGAGAAACTAAAACCCGCGATTTAACAGTCACCACAACTACCACAACCACCAACAGCGATTTTGGCAAAGCCTTAGATATCGGCACATTCGTCAAAGCATCTCAAGCAATTACCAGCGAAATTGTGCTGGATAAATTGCTCTCCCGTTTAATCAAAATTTTGTTAGAAAATGCCGCCGCTCAAAAAGCTGTACTGATGCTCTACAAAGATGATAGTCTTTTGATACAAGCCACCTGCACGTCAGAACAAAATCAAGCAACAGTCTTGCAATCCCTACCCGTGGAAATTAGTCGAGATGTGCCTGTATCGATTGTCAACTATGTTGCTCGGACTCAAAAAGACTTGGTTTTAAACAATGCAGGCTTAGACAGCTTGTTTATCGAAGATCCATATATTGTCAGCAGTCAGCCAAAGTCAATTATTTGCAATCCAGTCATCTATCAGGGCAAACTCACAGGCATTCTGTATCTGGAAAATAACTTAGCAGTCGGTGCATTTTCTCCCGAAAGATTGCAAGTTTTAAACGTTCTGACTTCTCAAGTTGCGATCGCTATAGAAAATGCTAAACTCTACGCACAAGCACAAGAAAAATCGCAGCAATTAGAACAATCTTTGCACAAGTTGCAGCAAACCCAAGCTCAACTCGTGCAAACGGAAAAAATTTCTAGTTTGGGACAGTTGGTAGCAGGAGTCGCCCACGAAGTCAATAACCCCCTTGGCTTTATTTCCGGCAATCTTCACCACGCTAACGATTACGTACAAGACTTGATTTGCATTCTCAATCTTTACCAGCAGCACTATCCGAACCCTGTACCAGCAATTGCAGAAGCAGCAGAAGATATGGAAATCGATTATCTGATGGAAGATTTGCCGAAAATGCTGGGTTCCATGCAGTTAGGAATCGATCGCATCCGCGATATCATGCAATCATTGCGGAATTTCTCGCGCGTTGACGGTACCCACAAAAAATCTGCTGACATCCACGCAGGTATCGAGAGTACGTTAATGATTTTACAGCACCGCCTAAAAGCTAATGCGGAACGTCCGGCGATTCAAGTTATTAAAGAATACGGTGATTTGCCTGCGGTTGAATGTTACAGCGGACAACTCAATCAGGTGTTTATGAATTTGCTTGGAAATGCGATCGATGCTTTGGATGAATTTAATTGCGATTCCCTACGGGATAGCTGCGCTTCACGCACTTATGCTGACATTGATAAGCATCCTAATATTATCACAATTTATACCGAAGTCAAGGAAAGTTCGGCAAGGGATTTTGTAACGGATGTAACGGATGTAGCGGATTTAACGGATGTTAGGAATAAGGAAGAAGTAAGAGGGGAAAAAACTGAGAGTTTTGCGGTGATTCGGATTAAGGATAATGGGCCGGGGATGGCTGAAGCAACGCGGTGTAAATTGTTCGATCCGTTTTTTACTACTAAGCCGGAGGGGAAAGGTACGGGATTGGGATTGTCGATTAGCTATCAAATTGTAGTCGAAAAACACGGCGGTGCGATCGAGTGTATTTCTGAACCGGGAAAAGGTGCGGAATTTGTTATCACAATTCCGTTGAATTAGGCAATCTGAACCGGTTCGTAGTGAGGACTTTAGTCCGCATCAAAGAAGGACTAAAGTCCTCACTACAAACCTGGCTAAAGTTCGTAGTGAGGACTTTAGTCCGCATCAAAGAAGGACTAAAGTCCTCACTACAAACCTGGCTAAAGTTCGTAGTGAGGACTTTAGTCCGCATCAAAGAAGGACTAAAGTCCTCACTACAAACCTGGCTAAAGTTCGTAGTGAGGACTTTAGTCCGCATCAAAGAAGGACTAAAGTCCTCACTACAAACCTATTGAAAATCCAAAACTGGGAAAGGTTTCGCCGCTTCTATCTGCGCTGCTAAAGCAATTAAAGTTGCTTCCGCCGCCGGCCGCCCGATAATTTGAATTCCTACGGGCAAACCGTTATCATCTAAGATGGCCGGAAGTGCGATCGCAGGTAAACCACTCGCATTAAATGGCGGACAAGGAGCAACCCAATTAATAATCCGCTGCAAAGTTTCCTCACAACTCAAATCCGCCCACTCCCCGATGCCAATTGGCGAGTGCATATAAGTCGGCAAAACTAACACATCAAAATTTTCAAAGAATCCCACAATCCGCCGTGAAATTACCTGCATTTGATTCACCGCCCGCAAATATTCCCCAGCCGCAACAGTTTTTTCCAACAACCAGCGATTCATCGGTTCCAAAACCTTGCCTGGAATGCCGCTTGCTGCCGCCCCTGACTGCCAAATTACTGTAAACGGTTCGATTAAACCTGTAAAATCCGGGCATCCCGGTTCGATATCGTGACCCAAATCTGTCAGTAATTTTACGGTATCGAGTACCGCTTGCTGACACACAGGCGCTGCCTCACCCACGGGAGCAATACTGGTAGAAAAAGCAACTCGCAGTTTGCCCAACTTTTGGCCGGAAGCCTCTAAAAACGTGGGATTTGGGTCTGGTAGCCAGTACGGATCGCCGGTGGTGTAGCCTGACATTACGTCCAACAGGGCGGCGGCGTCAGCCACGGTGCGGGCGAGGGGGCCGTTGGCAGAAATTCCGCTTAGGTAATCTCCGACTGGCGCCCAGGAAACTCGCCCGCGCGAGGGTTTAATGCCCACTAAACCGCAGGCGGAAGCTGGGCCTCGGATCGAACCGCCGCCGTCTGAACCTTGGGCGATCGCACATAAACCCGCCGCTACGGCCGCCGCTGAGCCGCCGCTGGAACCTCCGGGCGTGTAGTCTAAATTCCAGGGATTGCGCGCGGGCCGGAAACCTGGGGGTTCACTGTAAGGTAATGAGCCTATTTGAGAGGTTGCTGTTTTCCCCAGAATGTTAAATCCGGCTGCTTCGATCCGCCAGACTACTGACTCGTTGTAGGGAGATATGTTACTGTGCAAAGCCTGAACCCCGTAAGTACACGGAATGCCGGTAACTGGTGTCAAGTCTTTGATGCCGATCGGCACTCCGAAAAAAGGCGGCAATTGCTCTGACTTGTTTAAGCCTGCTAGGTGTTCGGTTTGCGCTGTCGCCAGCTCGATCGCCCGATCGGCAGTTACTGTAAAATAACTACCAAGTTGATGGTTTAATCGATCGATCCGTTCCAAGTACACATTGGCAATTTCTAGGGGCGAAATTTCCCGATCGCGAATCGACTTCGCCAAATCCAGGGCTGAACTAAAAGCCCGATCGACAGAATCCATAGGTGTAAGTCCTGAATAGTTCGGTCAAGTATCTATTTATACTGTTTTTTCAGGAAAAGTCTTTCCCTTTAAAAAAATATTCAAAAATGTCGAAAATCCATATTCGATTGTAGGGCCAGAGCGATCGCCCGCGTGCAAACAGCAGAATATTTCCTTGCTGCGACCCCCTCTTGAGATAAACTGATCGGAACAGTTAAGCTTTTGTGCAAGAAACGCTCTTCGGGCGATCGGCATTGTCTAACTTCCACAAATCATCAGAAAATGTGGGTGGAAACCCCGTTCCTTCGGCAAGCTCAGCGCAAGCCTTACAGAACGGCTTTATATGTGGGAAGTGTGTTAAAATAGACACACACACGTTGACCTCTAAAGTAAGGTGAAACTCCTAGCAATTGGACTTTGTAGTTAAAAGACGTTTAACCGACATGGTTAAACTGGTATCCAATAATACCCTACCTCTAGCCTTTGCAAGTAAAGACTCTGGGGCGACGGAATCACTCACAACAAATCAAAGTAGCCTCAATGCTAGAAATAGCGGAGAGAGTAGTGGGAATTGGCACCCCCTGTCGCGCTGCGGTAGAGTTCGAGTAAGCAGCTCTACGAGTAGCGGTTCGAGCAATGTCCAACGGTGGATATCTCCTTCTAAAGAATCTCAGTGCGTTTACGCGCCTTGAGTGTCAACTGTTCGAGTCAGCCTTCTCACCAAATTCCCAGTAGCGCATATGACACAACAGCATCCGCCAGCTCCTCGTCCGCCCGTACCCGGAGCTCCCCCACCCCCAGGGCTGCCACGCCCTCCAGCTCCAGGCATTCCCAGAGCAGCAGGAATGCCACCAGCACCGCCACCACCAGCACCAGCAGCACCGCCGCCACCCGCACCAGCAGCACCGCCGCCACCCGCACCAGCACCCCAATCCTTCGCCACACCTAAAAATTCCAGCAACAACAAAATTCCGACTTTGAAAGAGTTGGTAATGCGAGCCAAAGAAGAAGGAGTATCCGATCTTCACCTCGGAGTCAACGAATTCCCGCGCTTCCGAAACCGGGGCGAGATAGCCGATATCGGCTATCCACCGTCGGATTTAGATACGTTTTTTGGCTGGCTGCGCGAGTGCATGAGCGATGAAGAAATTGAAATTTTCCAAAAAACCCTAGACTTTGACGGTGCTTTCGACTTCGGCTTCGTCCGCATTCGGATCAGTTGCATGGACTCCTTGGCCGGCCCGGCGATGGTGCTGCGGCTAATTCCTGCCAAAATAATGACGCTGGAGGAATTAAACCTGCCGCAAGTCTTTAAGAAAATATGTGGCTACCACAAAGGGCTGATTTTGGTGACGGGCCCCACAGGTTCTGGCAAATCGACCACCTTGGCCGCCATGATCGACTACATCAACAAAAATAAAGCCTACAACATCATCACGATCGAAGACCCGGTAGAATTCGTACACGAAAGCAAAAAATCCTTGATCAAGCACCGGGAAGTCGGCAGACACACCCTCAAGTTTATGAGTGCTCTCAAAGGTGCTCTGCGGCAAGATCCGGATATGCTGCTAGTAGGAGAAATTCGGGACAGAGAGACGGTGGAAATTGCCCTCAAAGCCTCTCAGACAGGTCACTTAGTTGCAGGAACTCTGCACACCAACAGTGCAGTTAAAACCCTGAACCGGATTCTGGATATGTTCGGGGCGGAAGAACAGGACGCCATACGGGTTTCAATTTCCGAATCCCTAGTGGCGATTATTGCTCAACTGCTGTGCAAAACCACAGACGGCAAACGGGCTGCTTTCCACGACGTGATGATCAATACCGACGTGGTTAAGGAATACATTCTGAAGGGACAGAATGAGGAAATCAATCAAATCATGATCAAAGATACTTATGAAGGCATGACGACGATGAATAAGTCGCTCTACGGCCTTTATCAAGAAGGTAGAATTACTGAAGAACTGGCTGTAGAAAACTCACCGTTCCCCAACGAAATGGCCCAGATGCTCCGAGGTCGAGTCTAAAGGTCGAGTGTTAACAGTTAACTGTTATTAATTAATAGTTAACTGTTATTAGACTTGCATTGCAAAAATCGCTCTCAAGTCTTGAAATTATCTGCGTTGATCTGCCTTGCATCTGCGGTTGATCTATCAATCAAAGATTTATGCAATGCAAGTCTATTGGTACTTCATTGACACTCTCAGGGAGTCAACGCCACGCTCGATTCTACTGACAGAATTAGACAAGCGTGTATTACCTAAATCTAATCTCGTTACGGCCGTCAAACGCCGTCTACCTAGTCACCAATCGTCAAGCGATAGTTACTAGCTAATGATTGTTATTTCCAATGCTTTCAGAATCCATCACGCTTGCCAAGACACGGTACGCTCAACATCCTGCCATCCCACCGCTCTTTTTGTGTTACCTCTCACTCTTGCGTACTAAGTTGCAGGGATTTCTCCGATACTAGGATGTTTCAACACGTAGATGTTTTTGTTCTTACTCACAATTCAAATTATACCACATTTTCAAGAACACGGGGACTGAAGTCCCTCGCGTCGCTTTCCTCTCAGGTCTAAAGACGCGCTCGTTTCCCGCATCCCGTATTATTTTTATGAAAGTCGATCGCCCGATTTTGCCAGAATTTTTCAAAGGCATTGCACTGTTTACACCAGGGGGAGACTTAATCTATTGTATAGACTCCCGCAAGCAAACTCAGTGGCACTTGCAGTTGTGCGTTGCTCTCCAGGAGATACTCGGTTTGTCGGAACCGCCGCATTTTCTGATACCTTGCTACACGGCAACAGTTGACTGCTGGCGCGATCGCACCGATCGACAGTTGCGGGTGGCAGCCGAGGCATACCCCCCGGTGCTGCGACATCAAACGCTGCTAAATGCCATTTTTGGCACGAGCGACTTGGTTTGGGAAGCCCGCAGCGACGAAATCTGCGAACCAATGGCGATCGCCACTTATCACGAACAATTCCCCGAACTTTGGGAAAATCACGACTTAGTTGTACGATATCCGATCGACGTTGGGCGATCGGACTCTGGCAATTCTGCGATCGTACCTCCCTCCCACTTTCGGCAATCTCCGCTGTTCCCGGGAACCAAACCAACAGGACTCACCCCACCGCCACCAACCCAAGGGTACGTTTTGCGGCTGTTTGTTTCCGGGAGCAACCCCAGCACCGAACGCACCCTCGAAACTTTATACCAATTCCTAGAGAAATGTCTCGATCGCCCCTACACTTTGAAAGTAATCGATGTGTTAAAACATCCCGAACAAGCAGAAGCAGATCAGATTTCAGCAACTCCCACTTTAATTAAAATCTGGCCGAAACCCGTGCGGCGAATAGTCGGCGAATTGAACGATGCCCAAAAAATAGTCAGATTGTTGAGCAATTCAGAATTTTAGATTTGTGCGATTATTGAATACTGGCGATCGCCGGTTGACTCACCATCGAATTAACAAGATCCAGCAACTGCTGTTGAGACACTGCACTCCCCGATACCGCAACGGCATATCTGAGTCCTTCCTGTTCCCAAGAAATAGTTCTGCCACCACCTTTTGCTAAATAGTAGCCACGAATTCCACCACTCAAATTAATTGGCGAAATATCCTGATCTTGCCCAGGCCAATTTTTAGAATTAGCGGGTGAAACCACAGCGAATACTCCGACAGTGCAAGACGAAGCATTCGCAGATTTAGCGCAGTCCGGCTTAATTCCGATATTAACTTTAAATACTTTACCATCGGACTCAATGAAAGGATAAAGCTGTATTGGAGTAGCGGGGATAGACGCAGGCAGCCGCATTTTCAAGCCTTTCGGCAATTGGCGACGAATATCGTCAATCAGCGGCCTAAAAACAGAGGCTGGTTGGGCGATCGCAGATTCCACCGCCAATAAACCGCTTCCTAAAACTGTCAGACTGACTAAACCAGCGAACAGAGCTTGCAACTTCATTGATAGATTCCCTGAAAATAACCGTTTAATAATACAGCCACAAACTCTCGACTCCGCCTCACCCAATCGGATGATTTATTATCCCCCAATAGTATGACTATCCCTTTTCTCAGTAACATGAAGTACACTTTGTAATTGGTAATTAGTAATTAGTCATTAGCCATCGATCGCCTGCGTGCTTCAATTACTTAGCAATCGCTATAAATAGGAGTATAATAATAAAATTATTTAAAAATTTCACGATATTCTTATTATTAATAATTTCCATCGGCATTACGGAAGCTTACTCCATCATTGCGACATTCACAACCCCAATATCTTGCATTACTCAGTACAAATTAACGATTGGGAATCTATAGGATGGAAACCAATTCACAGCAATAGCAAAAAAAATACGGCAAGATTAGCAATTTGGCAAATTGATTGGGATAGATTTCAAACTGCCAAATGGATATTATATCGGGAAAAGGAACGCATCAATCAAGCATTGCATATTTCTGTAGCAGAGTTTCACGAACGCTGGCAATATGAACTCTATCGATTCAATTGCGAACATTGGGCAAGACTTTTCAGTTGACAGTTGACAATTGAGGGCGACCTCTACCTGGAAGGAAGAGGATTGGAGTAATGAATCGTCTTTTTTAAATTTCTCCCGAGCGGGGTTGGTGCTTTCAACCAATTCTTTCTGATAACAACAGGGGATGCGAGAAGCCCATCCCTGTCCTAACTAAATTTAGCAAGTAAGAATTACAGGCGTTGAGTATTAACTGTTTAAAACCTCGCTGTCAAATGCTTTCCTGCCAACTGCTAACTCTCAATTGTTTAAGCAGCATACTCCAATTAATCAGAAAGATATTTGGTTAAGCGATCGGCAATTTGGCTGCTACCGCCCGATCGCCCCATTCTTTCTAAGCCATTTTTTACGCAAGTCTCTAAATATTTTTTGTCTCGCAAAGTGCGATCGACTGACGCGGCAGCTTCTTTGATAATCTCAGGATTTGCTGGTTCTGTGCCAATAACTTGCACTGAATCACCTAACAGCCGGTTTTGAGCCTCGGCAAACCGATAGGTAAATGACGGGCCGTTACCAGGGATGGTAATTACTGGTTTTCCTAAGCCTACGGCTTGTTCGATCGCAGTTCCCGTCATCCCAATTACTAAATTAGACTGCTGCAAAATGTCGGCGAAAGCATCGGAGTAGCAAATTACTTCAACTGTTGCTGCTTTTTCACTATCCTGCTGTTTGATTTCTTGACAAACTAACTTTCCTTCTCGGTGCAGCCATCCGGAGCGCGCTGCAATATTATCTAATTCCAGCATTAAACTTGGAACTAAGGCTGCTCGAAACTGCACTGGTAAGGTAGAGTTGGCGGCAATTTCTTTGACCAATTTTAGCAGCAAAATCAGGTTTTCCGTGGCTTCGGGGAGCCGCGAACCGGGCAGAAGGGCGATCGTCCTAACTCCAGGCTTTAACTGCAAATCTTTGCCTGTAGCATTGAGGTTGTCCATGACAGGATTGCCGACAAATATCGCTCTCTCGAAACCCTGTTGGTTTAAGTCCGCAGCAGTCAAAGCATCCCTGGTGAAAATAGCCAGACATTGCTCGGAGGAAAGCAAATAATTCAAGAGGAAACCCAAATCGGCTAGCCCTTCGTAATAAGTAGAATGAGCTGACAGAAAAATTATATACGGGCGGCCTGTGGCATGGGCGAACCCCGCCGCGACAATATCCCCAGTCGTTACCACCAAATCGCATTGCTGCGAATGCGCCGAAGCAGCCTTGACTTGCTGCAAAGTCAAACGAAGTAGCCCCGCCCTCAAATCTTTGAGGAAAAATAGGGGATTCATGTAAAAAACTCCCCCAGATGGCATGGGACTGGTGGGCCCGATAATTGGTACTGTCGATCGACTGTAAGCAGCCCCATCACCAACAATGGGCATCGCCCAAACCTGAATATCTGGCGCAGATGCTCTCAAAGCATTGACAATTTGACAGTTAATCGCGTCTTCCCCGTGGCCGTTGCTGAGGAAAAGTATTTCCTTGGAGTTCATGGGAATGAAAATTATTGATGAGCTTTTGTTAAAAACCGTGAGAGGATCGCGACCGGCAACCGAGCTACGATTTTGTTAACAAGGCAGACGGGAATTCCCCCACTATACCGTACTCGGTTAGTGGGGGATGAAAGGCGTGTGAGTCGTACTCAATGAACAAATAGATAATTGCTTAGCAGAAACATTTCGAGAATTGGTACAATCGGTTTGGAGGTCGATCACCCCGCGCGGCGTCTAAAAGGCCGTTGCACTCGAGCAAGCGTAAGTACGCTTCGCACTATCCACTAAAAGAAATCCGCCACTGAATATATCAAACGCCATGTGGGTTTCCGACTAAAAACATTTCTGCCTTCGGAAGGAGGGTGGCTGCCTGGGCATCGTGCAAGGGATGTGAGAGTCAGGGCAAGACGGCTTGTCAAACCTCTAGACGCTGCGTAAGACCGAAACATAAGGCAAGCTTGTGTCGAGGCGGTGGCGGTTGAAACAGGAAGCCCCCGTCATAGCGGTAATCCGCTTGACGGTGGGTACTTCACTCTAATTTAAATACATTGTGGAAGTGAAACAGCGTGAATATTGAAATTGGGCGGGGCAAAAGCGCTCGCAGAGCTTACGGCATAGATGAAATCGCGCTCGTACCGGGACAGCGTACCCTCGATCCGAGTTTGGCAGATACTAAGTGGCAGATTGGTGGGATCGATCGAGAAATCCCGATCATCGCCAGCGCCATGGACGGAGTAGTCGATGTCCGCATGGCCATTTTGCTGTCGGAATTGGGAGCAATGGGCGTGCTTAACCTAGAAGGAATTCAAACCCGCTATGCTGACCCCCAACCCATTTTAGAGCGCATCGCTTCTGTGGGGAACCACGAATTTGTGTCTCTGATGCAGCAACTCTATGCCGAACCCATTAAGCCAGAATTAATCGAGCTCAGAATTAAAGAAATTAAAGCTGGAGGAGGGATTGCCGCCGTCAGCGGTACACCCGCAGGTGCGAGCAAATACGGCTTAAAAGTTGCTGAATCTGGAGCCGATATATTTTTTGTGCAGGCTACTGTAGTCTCGACTGCTTTTCTTTCCCCAGAGTCGATCGCATCTTTGGACTTGACCCAATTCTGTCAAGAGATGCCAATACCCGTAATTTTGGGCAACTGCGTCACCTACGAAGTCGCCCTGAATTTAATGAAAACTGGCGCCGCAGGCATTCTCGTGGGCATCGGGCCGGGGGCTGCTTGCACATCTAGGGGGGTATTGGGTGTCGGCGTTCCCCAAGCGACAGCGGTAGCAGACTGCGCCGCTGCGCGGGACGACTACTATCGCGAAACTGGCAAATACGTGTCGATAATTGCGGACGGTGGTTTAATTACCGGGGGCGATATCTGCAAGTGCATTGCCTGCGGCGCTGATGGAGTGATGATTGGTTCGCCCTTTGCTAGGGCTGCGGAAGCTCCGGGCCGGGGCTTTCACTGGGGAATGGCGACTCCCAGCCCGGTTTTGCCGCGAGGCACTCGGATTCGGGTGGGGACTACTGGGACTGTGGAGCAAATTTTGCGGGGCCCAGCACTGCTCGATGACGGTACGCACAACTTGCTTGGAGCGCTGAAAACTAGCATGGGTACCTTGGGCGCTAAGGATATTAAGGAGATGCAGCAAGTGGAAGTGGTGATTGCTCCTTCTCTGCTGACGGAGGGTAAAGTCTATCAAAAAGCTCAGCAGTTGGGTATGGGTAAGTAGATTTATCGATTGAATACCATCGTACCTTGACAAAATTTGTGCGATCGTCTCGAAATTTACAGAATGTTGTGGAATTATCGAGAAGGAGGTGTCACAATATAAGAAGCGGAGACGCATGTTTCCGTTCACTCCTCACACCACACTCCGCCCGGACTACTGTTCGGGCGGTTCCTTTTTGACCCCAAGCGCTCCCCTTTACTGACTAGGTACGGGGTTAAGGCTGTTCGATCCGGAGAGGGAAGAGGGGAAGAGGCGGAGAGGGGGAGAGGCGGAGAGGGGGAGAGGCGGAGAGGGGGAAAATTTTTTGGTGGCAGAATGCCGAATTCTAACTTCCATTTCTCGAATTTTTTCAGAAGCCTTCTGTTAAAATCGTCGCTCCGACCCACAAAGGGATAGCGTGCCACGTACAATCGTCGTGCAGAACTCAGAATAGTGGACTCCTGTTTGAACTCCCAGATTCAATGCTGCAAGTGAACTAACCACCCCAACTGCTATGCGGTATGGGGTAGGCTTCCCAATTCATCAGCAACCGCCTCTACAGTAGTAGACTTACGCCCATACCGATGAAGGTCTTACATTGCCTCCAAGGGCAGTATCGCTGGTTCCCAACGACAATATCCGCAAGCCTTCATTCTTGATATTGATAGCAGCATTGATATCCCGGTCATGATGTTCCCCGCAATGCGGACATTCAAACATCCTGATCGATAAATCAATCTTGGCTACTTTCAGCAGTGTGTTAGAGCAAAGATGTGAGGAAGGAAAGAATCTACCCACTTCTAGGTAAATCTTGCCGTCTTGCTCCGCTTTGTATTTGAGCATGGTTTGGAACGTTCCCCAACTTACATCGCTGATTGCTTTAGCTAGGTTGTGATTCTTGACCATGTTTTTCACTGCCAAGTCTTCCACCACAATCACTTGGTTTTCGTTGACTATCTTGCGGGATAGCTTATGGAGGAAATCTTCTCTCACTCTAGAGATTTTGGAATGCACTTTCGCTAGTGCTTTTTTAGCCTTACGACGTTTGTTCGTCGTTTTATCCTTTTTGCGGGACAACTGACGCTGCTTTCGCTTCAGGTTGCGCTCATGCTTTTTTAGATGACGAGGGTTTTGAAACTTTGAACCGTCAGAAGTAACGGCAAAATCAGTCAGTCCCAAATCAATCCCAATGGCATGACCTTCGCTATTCGATTCTGGTTTTTCAGTACCATCATCTAGCAACAAGGAAGCGTAATAGCGACCATCTGTCATCCGGGATAGCGTCACAGTTTTGAGTTTCTTTCCCTCAGTTTCCCGATGAATTTTCGCTTTAACTGTGCCCAGATTGCCGGGGAACTTAATCTCGGAATTGCTGAGGATTTTAACGTTTGCAGGGAATTGAATCGACTGGCGACCGTGCCTATTTTTGAAAGTTGGGTAGCCTGTGCGACCATCAAAGAAATTGATAAACGCACCAGACAGATTCAGAACAGAAGATTGAAGGCATTGAGAGTAACACTCTTTCAACCATTCGTATTCTTTCTTCCAAATCGGAATCATTTTCTTCATGTCATAAGCCGATACTCCCTTTCCCGTGTCTTTGTAGGTTTGGGACATCGCAGCCAAAGATTGATTCCAAACCCAACGAACACACCCGAAAGCCTGTGCAAGATGGGCTTCTTGAATGTCGGTGGGATAGATTCTGACCTTGACTGCTTTCAACATGACTATGTTTATCGTGCTTCTATGAGTATGATAACACCCGCAAGACAAAAGCTTCTGGTTTGCCCAATAGACTGACTGGCTGTTTCCTCCGTCTCCGCAACTCTATTGGCTACGCCAATTCGTTCAGGGATCGTCGTCAACAGCCCTGGCTTTCATCCCACACCAATCGCAGCGCTATCGCGCGAGGGATTCCCGCGCCCGTTAGCTAAATCTAAAATCTAAAATCTAAAATCGTAAAATCGACTGACGCAAGTGGTTACACTTTTTGCTAAACTTGTTATCCGAGAAATAGTATTTACAAGGATGGCTAGGGATGTCAGCAGCCGCGCAAGTAACCGACTCTACCTTTAAACAGGAAGTGCTCGATAGCGAAGTTCCAGTTCTAGTGGATTTTTGGGCTCCCTGGTGCGGGCCCTGTCGGATGGTGGCGCCCGTCGTAGACGAAATTGCCCAGCAATATGAAGGGCAGGTGAAGGTAGTAAAAGTTAACACCGACGAGAATCCTAATGTGGCAAGCCAATACGGTATCCGCAGCATTCCGACGCTGATGATATTTAAGGGCGGTCAGCGGGTTGATATGGTGGTTGGGGCAGTTCCGAAAACTACTCTGGCCAACACTCTGGAAAAGTACATTTAACCAAACTGCCAGAGGTTTCGGGCTGTTTTTTGGGGCCGCGAAATCTAACTATCTTCAGAACCGGGGCAAAGCTACTGGAAAAGTTATTAGTTGCTAGCAGTGCTATTTGCTGGTGGCTACTGGCTTCTAAATTTGGCTTGCCCCTTAATTTTTAGCAACGACAAATTGTTACCGTTTCGGAAAAATTCATGATTCCTTCTGGTCAAGGTTTTGAGTCCCTCCAAGCTGATGCGATCGACTTAATCGATCGCCTGCCAATGTTAAAGCACTCTGAGTGGATCGAACGATCGCTCTCGACGATCGTGCAAATGGCTGGAGAGGAACTCGATCGCCTCGATTGGAAGATTATGGCGTCGTCGCTGCGAGATATGGAGAGAGCTTTTTCCATGTTTTATCCTTACCGCCACGTTCGCAAAATTGTGATTTTTGGTTCGGCGAGGGTGTCGCCGACATCGGCGGAATATTTGCTAGCCAGAGATTTTGCACGGGCGATCGCCCAGCAGGGATTTATGGTGATTACTGGTGGCGGTGGGGGGATTATGCAGGCGGGGAATGAGGGGGCGACTGCGGAACGTTCTTTTGGGCTCAACATTCAGTTACCTTTCGAGCAGAGTTCTAATCCTTTCATTGCGGGCGACTCCAAGTTGCTCAATTTTAAATATTTTTTCACCCGCAAGTTATTCTTTCTCCGGGAAAGCGATGCTTTGGCTTTGTTTCCCGGCGGTTTCGGCACTCTGGATGAGGCTTTTGAGTGTCTGACTTTGACTCAAACTGGCAAGTTTGGGCCGGCCCCTTTGGTTTTGCTCGATCGACCCGGAGGCGATTATTGGCACGATTGGGATTATTTTGTACAAAAACAATTGCGTGGTCGGGGTTTGATTTCAGCCGACGATCGCAGCCTGTACACAATTACAGATGATATAAATGTCGCTTGTGAGGCGATCGCGAGTTTTTATCTGGTTTATCACTCCTGCCGCTACGTGGATGGAAAACTGGTAATTCGCTTGAAGTCTCAACTTTCTGAGGAGAATGTCGATCGATTAAATACTAATTTTAGCGATATTTTGGTAGACGGTAAAATCGAAAAAAGTCAAGCTCTGCCCGCCGAAGCCACGGATGAAACCTTTGCTTTACCGCGCCTAGTTTTGCATTTCAACCAGCGGGATTCGGGGCGGCTTTATCAGCTAATTGCTGCGATTAATCAAATGGGAGCGACATCGCCGGCGGCGGCGCATCCAGAACAAAAATAGTTATAGCAGTTGAC
Organism: Microcoleus sp. CAWBG58; assembly: GCF_020883045.1. Lineage (NCBI taxonomy): Bacteria > Bacillati > Cyanobacteriota > Cyanophyceae > Oscillatoriales > Microcoleaceae > Microcoleus > Microcoleus sp. CAWBG58. The sequence continues at coordinate 73,940 of NZ_JAHRFA010000021.1, forward strand.
AGTTGGTAGGGGCGGTGCCCCCGTGCCCGCCCTCTTAATTAGCAGTTGACAGTTATGGTACCCGAATCAAACCGTCGATCGATCGCGGGTGCATCTGATTTTTGCAAATATATTCGTAGGGGCGAAGCATTTCGGCAGTCAATCTCTGGTTCTCACTCATAAATTATGTGCCGAAATGCTTCGCCCTTGCCAAATTAAGATGCACCCTCGATCGCGGGGTAGCTTGCGTCAGTCAGATGGGGTAGAAGTCCTAAGAAAGTAAAAAATTAAGGGCAAAAGGTATGGCTTACAGCGATTTTAGTTTGGCAAGTGTCAAAAAATCTTTAAATTTAACGATTTCGCCCAGACAAGATTTGTTTTCGGCGGTACCTGATTTAAAATGCAGCAATTATTTAACAGAAACTTTAGCTTATAATGTGCCTTTTGCTCTGGCGAGCAATACGGAAAAATCGCGATCGGAAATGATTATTGCGCCGATTTTGCTGGAACTTACCTCGAACAGCAAGAAGGCTCACACTGTACCTGTACGTTTGTCAGTGTCGAGATGAATTGCGCGTGAGTTGAGGAGTGTAGTCTGACCACATTTGAGCGCAGCGAAAACCGGGAAGACTACGACGACGAAACGAGCAAAATATTCTGTTTTTGGTGAAACAATCATCAAAAATGTGTTACTATGAATATGTAAACACGGTAAGGTCGATACCATGTATAGAGCAGTTAAGATGAGAATTTATCCTACAGGCGAGCAAGAATCATATCTAGCTCAATGTTTTGGCAATACTAGATGGTTGTGGAATCATATGCTTAATGCAACAACCACCGCGTACAAAGAAACAGGCAAGGGGCTTTCTAAAGCAGCTATGGATAAGTTGCTTCCGGGACTAAAAAAAGAATTTGAATGGTTGGGACTAGCTTATAGCCAAGTTTTACAACGAGTAACATTCAATCTTTCAAGTGCGTTTGTCAATTTCTTTGAGGGTCGTGCTAAATTCCCTAACTTTAAATCTAAACATGGTAAGCAATCAATTCAATATCCCCAAAATATCAAACTGATGCCAGAGGATTCTGTTATTAAGTTTCCCGGTAATCTGGGGTTAATGAAAACTGTGTTTCACAAACAACTACCTGATGCTAAATTCACGACTGTAACAATATCGAGAAATGCAGACGGCAGGTACTACGCATCTATTCTTTTTAACCAAAATGACAATCCGGTAGTTGCAATTAGGGAAGCTATCGGCGTTGACTTAGGATTGAAGCACTTTGCTATAACTTCCGAAGGCTCAAAATATGACCTACCTAAAAAGCAATTAGCCAAACTAGAAAATAATAAAAAATGCAAACATAAAAAATTAGCTAAAAAGACAGATAAAACTTCTAATAAACGTCGTAAAGCTAGACGAATATTAGCCAAAGTTTCTAGCAAAATAGCTAGAATTCGTGAAGACTTTCTACACAAGCTATCTCGCAAAATAGCCTACGAAAACCAAGTTATTTGTGTAGAAGATTTGGCAGTTAAGAACATGGTAAAAAATCCCAACTTGGCAAAATCGATATCAGACCAAGGATGGGGGATGTTTCAAACCATGCTCAAGTACAAAGCTGAGAAATTTGGTCATACCTACCAAGAAATAGGACGTTTTTTCCCATCTTCTCAACTTTGTAGCGAGACTCTACTACCAATCCCGATGCTACAGAAAGGCTATGATTCATTGGGCGTAAGGTTTGTAGATTGTCCTCACTGCCAGAAACAGCATGATAGAGATATTAATGCTGCAATCAATATTAAAAATGAAGGTTTGCGACTTTTGGAGTTAGGAACTAGCTCTTCTGCCCTTGGAGGGGATGTAAGACCAAAGTTATCAGGACGTAAAAAAGCCATGAAGACCGAGGCAATCCCCAATGAATTGGGAAGCCTACACCCTATCTGTGCTCAGATGGGTGTTGGGTAGTTCACCAGACTGTTTCCCGATCGCATTAGTTTGTTTTCGGGTGTCGATTTTACGGTTGATAGCGACTTGGGATTAAACGGGAGTTGCGATTTTCTGATTAGCCGATAGGTAGAACTTTTGATTCTAAGCGCACCTGCGATTTTAATCGTTGAGGCAAAAAAGGAAAATATTAATGCTGGGTTGGGTGAGTGCGTGGCGGAAATGTATGCAGCGCAACTGTTTAATGAGCGCGAGGGAAATCAGGTATCAAAGATTTATGGAGTGGTGACAACGGGAGAAATTTGGAAGTTTTTGATACTGGAAGGGCAATCAGTTAAAATAGATTTATTAGAGTATTTTTTGAATGAAGTTGATAAAATTTTGGGGATTTTGGCGATCGGCATTCAAAACAGTTGAGAGTTGACCACAATCAAAAGGGTTTGTAGTGAGGACTTTAGTCCTTAGGAATCAAGGACTAAAGTCCTCACTACAAACCAGATCGCGGGTAATTGACCAGACATGACATAAGCAGTAAAAACCAATCTAAAATGTAAAATCTAAAATCTAAAATCCCCTGACTCAAAATGCTAGACATCCTGCTAATTGCAACTTTAGGATTTCTCGGCAGTTTCGGACACTGCGCCGGAATGTGCGGCCCGCTGACAGTGGCTTTTTCCCTGTCAAGTACCGACAAAGATAAATTAGCTTCTTTCCGCTTTCACCTGCTATTAAATGTGGGAAGAATTGTGGCTTATGCTTTAGTTGGCGCTGCAATTGGCGGAGTGGGTTCGGTATTGATTGCAGGCGGGCAAATGGCAGGTATCGGTAGCGGGTGGCGGCGGGCGATCGCCATTATCACCGGTACAATGCTAATTTGGTTTGGATTGGTACAAATTAAACCGGGTTTGCTCCCACGTTTGCCATTGCTGCACCCAGTTTCGCACGATCGCATCAGCAGTGCAATGACCAAGATTTCAACTCAAAACAACTGGTGGATACCGTTAGCTTTGGGTTTGCTTTGGGGTTTAATTCCCTGCGGTTTCCTGTACGGGGCGCAAATCAAAGCGGCAGAAACCGGAAACCCAATTTTGGGTGCGGCAACGATGTTTGCTTTTGGAATGGGCACGCTGCCAACTATGCTGGGAGTGGGATTTTTTGCTGGCAGATTCAGCACCGACAAACGCAGTCAACTGTTTCGTGCGGGCGGTTGGGTGACAGTGGCGATCGGGATCATTACTCTGTTGCGAACCGATGAAATGGTCGATCTGACAGGCCACGCAGCGCTAATATGCTTGATGCTAGCACTGATTGCGCGTCCGCTCAGCAAGTTTTTGCCGCCACTGTTGCGCTACCGTCGGGCTTTGGGTGTCGGTGCGTTTGCGATCGCCCTTGCCCACACGTTTCATATGCTAGATCATACGCTGCAATGGAATTTTGACGCTGTATCTTTTATGCTGCCGCAGCATCAATTAGGGATGGCATTGGGAATGCTGGGACTGCTGTTGATGATACCGGCGGCGGTGACAAGTTGCGATCGCATTCAGAATTATTTAGGGAAGCGGTGGCGGCAAATTCATTTGCTAACAGTACCCGCTTTCTTGCTGTGCGCCCTTCACGCAGCCCTCATCGGTTCCCACTATCTCGGCGGTTTTGAATGGAAGTTGTACGATCGACTGCTGACAGCCGTCTTAGCCGCGGTTGCGGTGTTAGTTTTGTTAGTGCGATCGCGCTTATTTTGGTCAATTTTATCACTGGATAATTTCTATGTTGCACCTGTCAAACAAAAGTAAAACTTTAGGATTGTTAGTCTTCTTGGGATTGCTAGTACAAGCCGGAATATTTCCCATACCGCAGCTAAACACAACTGCGATCGCCCACGAAGTCGAAATCTCGGGAGATGTCGCCGCTACCTTTCACCTAGAACCAAACCACAATCCCCGCGCCGGAGAAACTGCAAAAGTGTGGTTTGCACTGACTCGCAGGGGCGGTCAAATTATCCCCTTAGAGCAGTGCAACTGCCAGCTAGCCGTTTATCCAAAAAATCACAAACAGGGGGATAAACCGCTGATGGAACCGCCTTTAAAAGCCGTATCTGCCGAGCGCTACCAAGGCATTCCCGGAGCAGAAATTGTATTTCCCAAGGCAGGAATCTACGAGTTAAAACTCAGCGGAACGGCGAAAGCATCGGCTAAATTTAAACCCTTTAAAATCAGTTATAAAGTCACCGTTCGCTAATATCCTATCCCCTAAAAAACATCAATCTTGTAGGGGCGGGTTCGCCGAAATAACTGCCAAAAACAAACAATCTCGTAAACCCGCCCCCACCCAACCATAAATTCAAATGTACCTATTTCTTTAAACCCTTTAAAATCAGTGATAAAGTCACCGTTCACCAATAGAATATCCCCTAAAAAACATCAATCTTGTAGGGGCGGGTTCACCGAAATAACTGCCAAAAACAAACAATCTCGTAAACCCGCCCCCACCTCGTAAACCCGCCCCCACCTAACCATAAATTCAAATGTACCTATTTCTTTAAACCCTTTAAAATCAGTTATAAAGTCACCGTTCGCCAATAGAATATCCCCTAAAAAACATCAATCTTGTAGGGGCGGTTTCACCGAAACAACCGCCAAAAACAAACAATCTCGTAAACCCGCCCCCGCCCAACCATAAATTCAAATGTACTAAAATTGTATCCCCGCATCAACAAACATCAATATTGTAAGGGCGGGTTCACCGAAATAACCGCCCCTAACAAACAATCTCAAAAACCCGCCCACCCAACCATAAATTCAAATGTACCTATTTCCCAATAAAAACAACCGATAAATGTATTAAAAAACACAAATCAAATCTGTATAAAACCTTAAAAATTCCCAACCCTACAAAATGTCACGAATTTTTACATTACATTGTAGTTAATGTCAATTCTAAAAATTGTGCAAACTAATCTCTGTTGAACTGACCAAAGGACACAAACATGGATATCTTATCTAACACCGTGGCCCTATCGCGGATGCAATTTGCGCTAACCGCCATATTCCATATGCTGTGGCCGGTTCTCACTACAGGAATGGGAATTTATCTGGTAATTGTTGAGGGAATGTGGCTGAAAACTCGCAACCCAGATTATTACCGTCACGCTCGTTTTTGGTCGCAACTTTATGTCCTAAACTTCGGGATTGGTGTCGCTTCCGGGATTCCGATGGAGTTTCAATTCGGGACAAACTGGGCGCCGTTTTCCGAAGCAGTTGGCGACTTTTTTGGCAGCATTTTAGGGTTTGAAGCTTCCATGGCATTTATGCTGGAAGCAGGCTTTTTAGGGATTATGCTGTTTGGTTGGGGGCGCGTTCACCCGATCGTCCATTATTTCGCTACCATCATGGTAGCCTTCGGCGCAAACCTATCCACAGTCTGGATTTTAGTCGCTAACTCCTGGCTGCAAACTCCCGCCGGCGGAGAAATGATCGACGGCAAGTTTGTTGTCACCGATTACTTCCAAGCAATTATGAACCCCTTCGCATTAAACAGCATTCTACATATGTTTTTTGCGACGTTAGAAACTTCCCTGTTTGTAATTGGTGGAATTAGCGCTTGGTACATTCTAAATAAGCGCAACGAAGCCTTCTTTTCCAAATCTTTAAAGATTGCCATAGCAACGGCGATCGCAGTTGCACCTTTACAGATATTCATCGGACATTTGAGCGCCGAACAAGTCTATCACTATCAGCCGACCAAATTAGCAGCGATCGAAGCTAAATGGGAAACCTCAGCAGCCGGAGAATCAGCCGATTGGACTTTGCTAGCTTTGCCTAATGAAAAAGCCCAAAAAAATGACTGGGAAATTAAAATTCCCAATGGCTTAGGATACGTTCTAGAATTCAAACAAAAACTTTCCGAACCAGTCCTCGGTTTAAAGGAATGGAAACCAGAAGATCGACCCCGGATGGTAGGTTTAATCTACTATTGTTTCCGCATCATGTCCGGGATTGGATTCTTCTTTGTAGGATTGATGCTGTTCAGTACAATTCAGTGGATGCGAGGCAAACTTTCCGCTGAAAATATTAGCAGTCAACCTTGGTTGATGCGCGCTTGGATCTTAGCAGCACCCCTGGGATATATCGCTGTAGAATCGGGTTGGATTGTGCGCTGTGTAGGCAGACAACCCTGGGTTTTATACGGGCAAATTCGCACGGCTGACGGGGTATCAAATATCCCCGCTAGCAATGTTTTAACTTCTCTGAGTTTCTTTGCTGTTATTTACAGCTTTTTGTTTGTTTGCGCCTTGTATTTTGGCAGCCGCATTATCCGCAAAGGCCCGAATTTGAATCTGTCAGTACCTGGTTTAGACAATCAACCTGCGATCGAAACTGAACCCGCAGAACACATTCCCGATCAACGCCCTGTAGAAGCACAACAATAGGAGATTTTATGCAAGCTTTGGAGCATTTTCTCCCGCAAGTCTGGTTCATCATTTTGGGTTTATTTCTTTTGCTCTATGTCATGCTAGACGGCTTTGACTTAGGGGTGGGAATATTATCTTTGACTGCTTCTGATGACGAGCGCCGAGGCATTTTAATGACCAGTCTGGGCAATGTTTGGGATGCTAACGAAACATGGCTGGTTTTAATGGGAGGCGCTTTATTTGGTGCATTTCCTTTGGCTTACGGCACAATTTTAACTGCCTTGTACATACCGATTTGCATGATGCTTTTCGGTTTAATATTTCGGGCTGTAGCCTTTGAATTTCGCGAGCATTCTAACCGCAAGTTGTTTTGGAATTATGCTTTCGGTGCGGGCAGTTTTTTGGCTGCTTTAGCTCAAGGATTTGCCCTCGGTGCGGTGCTTGAAGGCATTGCGGTGGATGAAGCCGGTCATTTTGTGGGGACTACTTGGGATTGGCTGGATTGGCGATCGATCTTGGTGGCTTTGACGCTGGTTCAAGGCTATGTTTTGATTGGTTCCACCTATCTAATTATGAAGACTGAGGGGGAACTGCAAACACATCACTATCGCACGGCTAAAATTGCGGCGGTGACGACGTTAATCGGAGCGATTTTGATTACCGTCGCCACTCCGGTTTTTTATGAAAGTACCAGAGCAAGATTGTTTGAGAAACCGCTAGTTTATGTGTTTGTAGCGATTCCTTTGCTGGGATTGCTATTAGTTGGACTCTTGCTCAGAAGTCTCAATCGCAAAGAAGAACGGACGCCATTTGTCTGGACGATTATGATTTTCTTGCTCAGTTTCATCGGTTTGGGATTGATTGTTTTTCCCTACATTATTCCCACACAACTCACGATTTACCAAGCGGCGGCGGCACCCAGCGCCCTGGTATTTATGATTGTGTTCATCGGCTTTCTGATCCCGATCATGATTTTCTACAACATCTACAACTACGTAGTATTTCGGGGTAAGGTTGCTGGCGGCCATTACGGCGAATAAAGCAGCATAACACTGCAAATCCAAGTAAAGACACCCAAATATCCCCAGATTTAAAATTAATCCGATCTGGGGATATTTGGGTGTCTTTGCTGTTGACAAGTATCGATTTCTGAGCGTCAGGGTTCTGATTTATTAATCAAAAAAATATAAAACTTTTTGTTTTCGCCCGCAAAATTAAGTGAATCTACTTATAAGAATGCTGAAAATTTCTGTATAATTAGTAGAGAAAATGATTTCTATGCTCTTTTTGTCTGGCAACAGTTACAAGTTTTGGCTGTGTTTGCCTAACTATTGTCTCAGGTGCGTCGAGGCGAGATTGTCGCTTTTTTTCAGGATTTAAGGGTGTCCCGGTACGAGGAACCTTACTGTTCTGTGAGTTTTGAGAATTAGTAGAAATAGAGTAACTCGTAAGTTGGTTGGCGATATTACGGAAATACTATGTATTATTTTACACTTGATTTAATAATTTATGTCTGAATTTTTAGACGGCGATCGAGAAATCAATCCCCCATCAGCAGCAGACGATCGCACTTTGATTTGTTTCAGAGAGAGGAAATTGCAGACTATTTGGGAAACTGCCCTAGATGCGATCGCGATCGCCGATGACAAAGGGCGATACCTCGATGTCAACCCCGCCGCCTGCGAATTGTTTGGACTAAAAAGAGAACAACTCCTCGGGCGCTGGATCTGGGAGTTTGCAAAACCAAGCTGGAATTTTCAACAGGTGTGGGAAGAATGTCAGCAACCGGAAAAAGTGCAGGGTGAATTTGAGTTAGTGCGGGCTGATGCAGAGATTCGCACCGTCGAATATGCAATAACGCTCAACTTTTTGCCTCACCGCTACTTGTTAGTCATGCGAGATGTTACAGGGCGCAAACAAGCCGAAACACAAGTCGAAGAACTTACCCGCCAACTCGCCCAAACCCAAGCTCAACTTCGGGAAGCAGGTATCGCACTCGCGATCCCAACTACTCCGGCAGACTCGGATTTTTTAGAACAAATTGCCCGCCACATCCCGGGCGTTATTTATCAGTTTCGGATGGATGCTGATGGTGGTTTCCATTTTCCCTATGCCAGCGGCAAGCTGCAAGAGATTTATGGCATTACCCGAGAACAAGTGCAACAAGATTCGAGTTGTCTTTTCAATAACCTCCATCCTGAAGATTTCGATCGCGTTTATCAATCGATTCTCGATTCTGCCCAACATCAGACACCTTGGTGTTGCGAATACCGGCTGTGTTTTCCCGACGGGCGGTTGCGGTGGTTGCGGGGCGATTCTACACCGCAGCGACAACCCGATGGCAGCACTATTTGGCATGGCTATGTTCGGGACAATACCGAGAGCAAAGCCGCAGAAATTGCCATCAAAACCAGTGAAGAAAAATTTCGCACGATCGTGGAAAATCTCAACGATATGGTTTATATCGTCAATTCCGATACCACCTTCAGCTATGTCAGTCCCCAATTAAAAGAAATCATGGGATATGAAGCAGCAGAAATGTTACATGAGAGTTTTGCTAAGTGGGTTTATCCAGAAGATTTACCAATTTGTAAAAATACTCTCGATCGCTCTTTGCAAGGTGAGAAACTGCGGGGATCTGAGTACCGAGTTTTGCATCGAGATGGCAACTATTACTGGCACTCTGCCAATGTATCCGCGATCGTAAATGACGCTGGAGAATTCGTTGCCTGTTTGGGAATAGCGCGTTACATCCACCCTCAAAAACAAGCACAAATCGCTTTAGAAGAAAGTAACAGCCGCTGGCAGTTGGCTATAGAAGGAGCGGGAGATGGCACTTGGGATTGGAACCTCAAAACCAATGAAGTCATCTTTTCCAGGCAGTGGAAAGCGATGCTGGGCTATGCAGAACACGAAATTGTGAATAATTTAGCAGAGTGGGACGGTCGGGTACATCCAGAGGATAAAGCTCAATGCTATATAGATTTTGCCAAACATTTTCGCGGCGAAACTTCTACCTGTCGCAACGAACACCGCCTGCGCTGCAAAGACGGTTCTTACAAGTGGATTTTAGACCGGGGTCAGGTGGTGGAATGGGACGAAGAATGTGAACCGATGCGGTTTATCGGCACTCATTGCGATATCAGCGATCGCAAAACCGCAGAATTAGAGTTAGCAACATCTCAAGCAGAATTAATCGCACTATTTAACGCCATGCAGGATGTGATTATGGTGCTCGATACAGAGGGACGCTATCTCAAAATATCTCCCAGCTCGGCTCCCTTGTTGTACAAACCTACCGCTCAAATTTTAGGCAAAACTCTTCACGAAGTTTTACCCAAAGAATCAGCAGATTTTTTCCTAGAGTCGATTCAAGAAGCGATCGCCAATCAATGCGTGACGCAGTTGGAATACTCGTTACCAATTGGCGATCGTTCAGTCTGGTTTGATGCCAGGATTTCTCCCATGTCTCAAGAGCAAGTGGTGTTTGTCGCCAGAGATATCACCGATCGCAAACGCCAACAGCTAGCTCTCCGCTTAGTAGTCGAAGGTACGGCGGCAAAAACCGGCGCAGCATTCTTCAAAAGCTGCGTTCAATATCTCGCCCAGGCACTAGAAGTTCGATATGCTTTGATTGCTGAATTTGGTGACTCTGAAAAAACGATCGCCACAACTCTAGCATTTTGGGCGGGAGATGAATTTGGGGATAATTTTACTTACCATCTATCCGAGACACCCTGTCAAAATGTCGAGCGGTGTACCGAGATATGTCGGTATCCCAATCTCTTGCAGTGCTGGTTCCCCAAAGATGATAATTTAGCAAGTTTCCCAGCCCAAAGTTATGCGGGTGTACCGATTGTAGATGCCGCTGGAAATTGTTGGGGATTGCTCGTAGTGATGGATACTGAGCCGATGGTGAAATATCTAGAAATGCAGTCAGCTATCTTGAGAATATTTGCCACCCGTGCGGCTGCGGAAATGGAACGGATGCAGGCGGAAGCAGCAGTGCGTAAATCAGAAATTCAACTGCGGCTGCAAACTGAAGAATTAGAAGCAACCCTGAAAAAGTTGCAGAATACCCAAACTCAGTTAATTCAAGCGGAAAAAATGTCTAGTTTGGGTCAATTAGTCGCCGGAATTGCCCATGAAATTAACAATCCAGTCAGTTTTATTTATGGCAATATTCAACCTGCTACCGATTGTGCGAGCGAGTTAATTCAACTAATTCATCTTTACCGAGAGCATTATCCGATTCCGCCCCAGGCGATTGCCGATTTTATCGAAGATATCGAGCTTGAGTATCTAGAAAATGATTTTTATAAGCTGTTGAAATCGATGAAAACTGGAGCCGCGCGCATCAGCGATATTGTTAAGTCGCTGCGGACTTTTTCGCGGTTGGACGAAGCGGATTTAAAAAGCACAGATATTCACGAGAATCTCGAAAGTACCTTAGTGATTTTACAAAATCGCTTGAACGGTAGGGCGGGAAAACCAGAAATTCATGTCGCCAAATATTATGGTGAAGTACCTCTGGTTGAATGTTATGGCGGTTTGTTAAATCAGGTATTTATGAATTTGCTGGTGAATGCGATCGATGCGATCGAACAAAGGCGAGAAAGCCTAGAACCCAGCGCCAAATTAAATTATATTGGTCGGATCGCGATCGCCACTTCGTTCGCTGCTGACAATCGCGTGTCGATCTCGATTCATGATAACGGTTGCGGGATAACTCCTGAAGTTCAAGAACAAATATTTAATCCCTTTTTTACGACTAAACCGGTGGGTAAAGGTACGGGGATGGGGCTAGCAACTAGCTATCAAATTGTCACGGAAAATCATCGGGGGAAGTTGCGGTGTTTTTCGACACCCGGAGAGGGGACGGAGTTGACGATCGAGTTGCCAACTTGCAAGTAAAATTATCTATAGCTAGTTTATAATGGAAGCTCGATCGCAAATTCCGTCCCTTCGCCCAAAACCGAATGGCAGATCAAGGTTCCGCCGTGTTTTTCCACCACAATTCGGTAACTGATGGCTAAGCCCAAACCGGTGCCTTTCCCCATCGGTTTTGTGGTGAAAAACGGGTCAAATAATTGGTGGCGCACGTCTTCTGTCATGCCGATCGCATTATCGGCAATCCGGATGCAAATAATATTTTCGTTAAGGGCTTCTGTGTGAATGCTAATAGTTGGTTTCCAGTCGCCACTACCCGTTAGCGAAGCCCTCGGAGAGGAACGCTTTTTTTGCTTCCAAGCATCTTCCAAGGCGTCAATACTGTTGCTAAGCAGATTCATGAATACCTGATTTAGCTGACCTGGATAACATTCAATTAAGGGTACTTTCCCGTAATCTTTGATGACTTTAATTTCGGGATATTCGGATCTAGCTCGCAGTTTGTTGTGCAAAATTAGCAGTGTGTTGTCTATGCCTTCATGAAGATTGGCAGGCTGCTTTACCGAGTCGTCTAAACGCGAGAAGTTTCGCAAACTCAGAACTATTTCGCGAATGCGATCTGCTCCCATTTTCATCGAAGAGAATATTTTTAATAAGTCTTCTTTCAGGAATTCTAAATCTATGTTTTCAATATATTCTTGAACTTCTACTTGTGGTTGAGGATAGTGTGTTTGGTACAGTTCCACAAGCTGCAATAAGTCTCTCATATATTGGCTGGCGTAGGAAATATTGCCGTAGATAAAACTCACGGGATTGTTGATTTCGTGGGCGACTCCTGCTACCATTTGACCGAGGCTTGACATTTTTTCGGTATGAATTAGGTGAGCTTGAGTTTCTCGGAGTTCTTTGAGAGCTATTTCTAGCTGCTGGGCTCTGTTGTTGGCGATCGCCTCGGAGAGTCGCAAAGCATCCTCGGCCGCTTTGCGCTCTGTCACGTCGAAAATGGCGCCGTTGAGGGATAAAATTTGACCGTCTGGATTGAAAATAGCTTGACCTTTTTCTGCAACCCACCGCAGGTTTCCGTTGCTGTGAATCAGGCGATATTCGATCGCGTAAGGTTGTCTTGTCTTAATCGCCCGATCGACAATTTTATCGATCTGCCCCACGTCATCGCCATGAACTATACTAGCAAAAGCTTGCACGGGTTTTTCCATAAAGTTATCTGCCGGATAGCCGGAAATAGCTTCTATGCCGCTGCTGATAAAAGTTAAGCTCGATCGCCCCGCAGCACTGCAACGGTAAACTGCGCCGGGAATATTGGAAACTAAGGATCTAAATTCTTGTTCCCTTTCCCGCAAAGCTGCCTCAATCCGCTTGCGATCGCTAATGTCGCGCGCAAAGGCACACTGATATTCTTGGCCGTTAAATTGCCAATGGTCGATCGTAATTTCTACTGGAAAAATGCGACCGTATTTAGTGATGTGGTGAACTTCTATATTAACGGAACCGCACCTTTTTAAGACTTTCCAGTGCAAATTCCAAGCAGTTTCGGGAAAATCGGGATTGATGTCGTGCACAGTTAGATCGAGCAATTCTGTGGCAGAATATCCCAACGAACTGCAAGCGGCGTCGTTGACGTACAAAAATTTACCGTCCGCTCCGATCCAGAATACCGCATCTGCCGATCGGTCGAGCGCAAATTGAGCCAATTGCAACTTTTCCTCAATCCGGTGGCGATCGGCGATTTCTTTTTGCAACAGTTCGCTTAACGAACTGAGAGTTAAAGTGCGATCGACAATATCGTCTGTTGGTGGTTTTGCCAATTCTGCTGTCTGTGTATCATCTTGCTGCGGATTTTGTGCTAACTGTTTTAACGGCTGTTGTGGAAGATCTTCTGTGAGATTTAAGTCAGATTCGGTAAATGCTTTCGGCATCAGGGCGATCGCGAATGCGGCTAAGAGCAAAGAAATCACACCACTTGCAGCTTTGAGATCTACCGACAGCCAATCAATGGAATGCCAAAGCGCCCAAACTTGCGTTAATTGAGCAGCACCGCAGCCCAAAAAACCAACAGCAAATAGCCGTCCAATCTTGCTGTGAGAACTTTGGCGCGTAAAATAAACCAAAGATAGCGCCAGAGAGCAATAAGCGAGTGCCGTCAGCGAGTCAAAAACAGCGTACAGTCGCAACTGGGCCAGCCCGTCGCAGCCAAGTGCGGAAGATGCAGGCAGTGTTGCATAAAAAAATGTTAATAATTCTTGCATAAATTTCAAGAAAAAAGTTATTTGCAGCAATCCAAATCCATCAAATATAATTATTTGATTTCGGTGGCTGAAAAATATTTACATAATTATATACTTTTTTCATTTTTTAGGAAACAGCTATTTTTGCATGGAATGTCAAAACTGTGTAGCTTCGGCTGACAGTTGACAGTTGACAGTTGCCCTGTGATAGTTGACAGTTGACGGTTTAAACAATACCGATGCAACCGGAAACGATATCAAAGGGTGGTAATGGGGAAAAAGGCAATTGGTAGTTCCTGTAAGCTGACTGAAGTTTCTGGGAGTAAAAATAATCGCGCGCAGTGTTTCCGATCCCTGGTGCTTCTAGAATAATTTTCGATATAGCGGTTTTCAGAAAGATAAGGTATGTTGTTGGGCTTTAGCCCTGTGAGTTTAGTAGTTATATGAGCTGTCAGTTATACCTCATCTTTTTGAGAAAGGCTATAAATTATGTACCGAAATGCTTCGCCCTTGCCTAAATGAGATGAACGCAAATACGTAGTTGCGAACTTAGCGCTTTTTGTTTAGATCGTGAAGAGCGCCCAAGCGCAACTACGTACCTAGGATGATAATCAATAATAGCGCTTTTTGCTGAGATTGTTAAGAGCGCCCAAGCGCAACTACGTACCTAGGATGACAATAAATAATAGCACTTTTTGCTGGGATTGTTAAGAGCGCCCAAGCGCAACTACGTACCTAGGATGATAATCAATAATAGCGCTTTTTGCTGGGATTGTTAAGAGCGCCCAAGCGCAACTACGTACCTAAGATGATAATAAATAATAGCGCTTTTTGCTGAGATTATGAAGAGCGCTGAAGCGCAACTACGTACCTAAGACGACAACCAAACGGCCCTGACTTCCTCCCCGAAATTGCGGGGAGGGAGTTACAAATTCACAAATGATTTAGGATTGCTATGACCCAGATTGCCAGCAGCAAAAATATCTATTTTTGCGCTGGCAAATCCACAGTTAATTAAGCACCACCAAGCACCAAATGCACCAGAGTCCGAACGCCAAAACCAGTTGCTCCAGCGCCGTTATAGCCGTTTTCCTTGTCGCTCCAAACTGGGCCAGCAATATCTAAATGCGCCCAAGGAGTGTCCTTAACAAACTGCTTCAAAAATAGCGCCGCCGTAATCGAACCGCCGTAACGAGGCCCTGTGTTTTTCATGTCAGCGTGCAAAGCCTTCAAGCCATCAAAATACTTTTCTTCCATCGGCATTCGCCAAAACTTTTCGCCTGCCAATTCTGAGGCGGCGACTATTTCGGCGGCGACGCTATCTTGAGGACTCCACAAACCGGCGATATCTTCGCCCAAAGCAATGACGCAGGCGCCAGTTAGAGTGGCTAAATCGACAATTACGTCAACTCCCAACTTGTCAGCAAATACCAAAGCATCAGCGAGGGTTAAACGACCTTCGGCGTCGGTATTATTGACTTCAATTGTTTTGCCGTTGGAAGCTGTGAGAATGTCTCCAGGGCGCATGGCGTGGCCGCTGATCATGTTTTCGGTGACGGCGCTGATAAAGTGAACTTCGACATCTGGTTTGATGTGTCCGATCGCCTTTGCGGCTCCCAAGGTAGCAGCGGCACCGCCCATATCTATTTTCATCATTTCAATACCGCTGCCGGCTCCTTTGATGTTCAAACCGCCGGAATCAAAGGTTAATCCTTTGCCGACGATCGCAATTTTGCGCCGCGGTGTGCCTGCGGGTTTGTAAGTCAGGTGGATGAATTTCGGCGGCAAGTCGGATGCTTTGGCAACCCCGAGAAAGGCTCCCATGCCTAGTTTTTCGCACTCTTCTTGCTCTAATATTTCTAATTCTAAACCGCATTCTGCTGCTAGACTTTGAGCGGTTTCGGCCATGGTAATCGGGGTGACATAATTGGCCGGCGCTGCGACTAATTCCCGTGCTAAAATAACTCCGGCTGTGATTTGGCGAGCGCGGGCGATCGCACTTTCGGTACCGGCGAAACCGAGTAAATGAATTTGTTCTACTTGCGGGCTTTTCTCGTCGGGTTCCGATTTGAAACGGTTGTCTTGATTCAGGGAGAGCTCTACACCTTCGGCGATCGCACTTGCTGTTACATCCGGCGCGTTTTGCCACACTGGAAGGCTAATTCCGAGGGTTTTGCATTTCTCCTTTTTGGCTAACTTGGCGCACGCGCCCGCAGCTTGCCGCACTGTGTCTAATTTTAAGTCTGGGGCTTTCCCCAAACCGACGATCGCAATTTTGCGAATTGGACTGTTGCCGCCGACACGGGCGATCGCACTCTGGCCCGCTTTGCCCTTAAAATCTACTTCCTGAATCAGCTCTTTCAACGTGCCTGCAAGCTTTTCATCTAATTGCGCCAAGTCGCCGGCGATCTCCAAAGCGTCCTCAAATAGACCAATTGCCAGGGCATCTCCCGTCCAAGCAGAGGGGAGCGTATCGGTGACTAGAAATTCCATGTTTTGATTTACAGTTTAGATTTTAGATTTTTGATTGTACTTTGTCCTTGCTGGTTTGTCGTTTTTCCTTCGTTCTAGTAAATAAATCTATCGCCTAAATTCTCCGCTACAGATCTAAATGAATTCTGGTACGATATCAGCCAAGTCCGCTGGCGATCGATTTTCTATTGTTATTTTATTAAATTTTCCCATGCTAAAGCGACGAAAAACCCGAGTTTCTGTTTTAATTGGCGTTTCAGTTTGCATAATGGCGATCGCCTCTGTGGTTGGTGCGGCGAAATGGATGGGTGTGGGCCCCTTCCAGAAGGCTCAGCGGGCAAGAGATGCAGCCAATTCCCCATCGTCCGTCAAAACGCTGGTATCCCTGTCACCGAATGAGCGATCGGCAAAATTGGTAGAGCTCGCCGCCAGTCAGCCTGCAAGTACCAACCCACAGCAGGAAATCTCCCCTCAAAGCCGCGCCCGCTACTTGCTTGCCAGCGATTTAATCCAGCAAGGAAATGCCGCCAAAGCATTAAAATTACTGGAAAACTTAGAGCAAGAATATCCACTTTTAGCTGCTCAAATTGCCCTCAAACGCGCGCAAGCTTACGAATTAAGCGGCGACAAAGGCAAAGCAGAAAAAGCTTGGAAAGAACTGCTTAAAAACTATGCAAGCGATCCAGTATCTGCCGAATCTTTGTATGTTTTAGGCAAGTCGAAACCAGAATATTGGAAGCAAGCAGTTACTGAATTTCCCGCCCATCCGCGCAGTGTAGAAATAGCCCGGAAGAAGTTAAAAGAAAATCCCAATCAGCCCGAGTTAATGCTGTTAGTAGCAAAGCACGGCCATTATCTTAAAGATTACGGTACATTATTAGAACAACTGGTGCAGCAAAACAGCGCTAGTTTGAAACCGGAAGATTGGGAAGAAATTGCCTTTGGCTATTGGGAAAAACAGGATTACGGCAAAGGAGCGATTGCTTATGGAAAAGCGCCCCGCACGGGTAAAAATCTTTACCGCAAAGCTCGCGGTTTGTGGCTAGACGGCAAAATCCCGGAATCGAGAATTGCCTATCAAGAATTAGTGCGAGATTTCCCGGATGCCGAAGATACTGGTATGGGTTTAATCCGCCTGTCACGGCTGAGCGAGCCCAAGGATGCGATCGCCTATCTCGATCGCGCGATCGGCAAATTTCCCAATGATGCCCCCGAAGCTTTGCTAGATAAATCCAAACTTCTCGACAAAGCAGGCAGCGGTGAATCCGCCTCACAAACCCGCAAGTTGCTATTGACAAAATACAACAATTCTGATAAAGCAGCCGAATTGCGTTGGGCGATCGCGCAACAGTATGCCAAAGCCGGAGATTTAAAATCAGCTTGGCAGTGGGCGAGGGAATTAACCACCCACAATCCCGACAGCGAACAAGCACCAGAAGCAGCATTTTGGGTCGGGAAATGGGCTATGCAGCTCGGCCGCGAACAGGATGCCAAGACATCCTTCGAGTACACCATTGTACGCTATCCAGAATCATATTTCGCATGGCGATCGGCAGTATTTCTCGGCTGGCCAGTAGGCGACTTTACCACAGTCCGAGACTTATCTCCCAAGGTAGTACAACAGCCTCAGCGCCCCGAACCAACCGCCGGATCTCCTGCATTAAAAGAACTGTATCAATTAGGTCAAGATAGAGATGCTTGGACGTTGTGGCAAATAGAATTTACCAACCGCGTCGAACCAAGTGTTGCCGAACAGTTTACCGACGGTTTAATGCGAATTGGAGTCGGAGACAATTTAGACGGTTTGTGGATGATTGGAAGTTTGCGCCAGCGCGAAAAACCAGATGATAAAACTGAATATTTGGCTCTCAGACAGCAGCCCGCTTATTGGCAAGCACTTTATCCCTTTCCTTACCTAGAAACCATTGTCAAATGGTCGCAAGAACGCCAAATAAATCCAGTATTAGTAACAGCCTTGATTCGCCAAGAATCTCGGTTTATGCCCAAAATTAAATCAGTAGTTGGGGCGACAGGTTTAATGCAAGTAATGCCGGAGACAGGAAGTTGGGTGGCTGAGAAAATCAGCCTCAAAAAGTATTCCTTGGAGGATGTAGACGACAATGTTAAACTCGGAACTTGGTATTTGGATCACACTCACGACGAGTACAAGAATAATTCGATGTTAGCTGTGGCGAGTTACAATGCAGGGCCGAATGCGGTAGCAGATTGGTTGAAGAGGTTTAGTTTTAGCGATCCGGATGCTTTTGCGGAAAAGATTCCGTTTCCTGAAACAAAAGGATACGTGAAATCGGTATTTGAGAATTACTGGAATTATCTGCGGATTTACAATCCAGAAGTTAATCAGTTAATGGCTGAACATTATGAGGCTGCTCAGAAAAAAGTCAAGCCTTAGTAATTCTTAGCTGTCAGAAACAGGCTTTCCGGCCTGTTTCACAATCAAATTAATTAGGTACGTTGTTGGGCTTCAGCCCTCTTTAGGCGTATATCTTAAAGAGGGCTAAATCCCAACAACGTACCTTCTGTATAAAAATAGGTACGTAGTTGGGCTTCAGCCCTCTGTAGGCGTATATCTTAAAGAGGGCTAAAGCCCAACAACGTACCTTCTGCAGGGCTATTTCATTCTTTGTAGGGGCAATCCCACGCCAGGTTGCCCCAATTCCTGAAATGCTTGCAAATCATCGATAAGGAGGGTAGGCACGGGGGCACTACCCCTACAAAACCCTGGTTTCCCTGAGAATGAAATAGCCCTGGTACCTTCTGTTCCAAAAATTGAAATTATGGGATTAAAACAAATCAGCGGCATCCCAAAGAATCGCGAGTGGAAATCCCAGTTTGAGAATTAATGCCGCTGGCTTTGCTGCACAATTCTTTAACTTGTGCGCCATCCATAATTGCATCAGTAAAATCAGCACCCGTGATATCAGCTTCATCAAAAGTAGAACGCAACAAAATTGTTTCCACTAAAATTGCATCGCTTAAATCAGCCTTAGTAAATTTAATTTGATCGATCATGGCATTAGTTAAATTTGCGCCGTGCAAATTCGCTTCAGTCATCACCGAAGCGCTCATAATTGCTCCCCGCAAATCGGCATTAGAAAAATTAGTTAAGTCCATATTAGCGTTAGAAAACTCAGCGGCGCGCAGCGTTTGGCCAGAAAAATCGCGTCTGGTTAGTTCGGCATTGCTAAAGGACAGCGGCGGTGGATAATATTTAGATTGAGCTTGGGCTGCGCGGGGCAGGATGAAGATGGTGAGTGCCAATAGAAATGCTGCTAGTTGCCGGATTTTCATAAATCTGATGTCGTCGCAAGGTGGGTATTTGGTAGTGTATCCCGAACTTTGGTCGATCGCCCAAACAGCTACAATCTTAATTAAGAGTGATGGAGATGAAAAAAACGATATGGTAAGTTTTTTCTTAACTTGGATAGTAGCGGCCGTTTCGCTGGTGATTACCGCTAACATTGTACCGGGTATTGCGGTGACGAGCTTTCCAGCGGCGATGCTGGCTGCTGTGGTTATCGGATTTGTGAATGCGGTTGTCAGGCCGATTATTACATTGCTGACGCTGCCTTTGAGCATTCTGAGTTTAGGTTTGTTTTTGTTTGTGGTGAATGCGATTTCGCTTTCCTTGGCTTCGTGGTTGGCGGGTGCTTTCAGTATCGGCTTTGCGATTAACGGTTTTTGGCCTGCTTTGTTCGGTGCAATTGTGTTGTCGTTGGTTTCTGGGCTAATTGGTCGATTTGTGAATGTCGGTGTCGAGCAGTAAGATATTATCCTGGATAGTCGATCGGGCAAACTGCAACCGCCACTGTAACAGAGCCTAGCATTTTGTGCGATCGCAAGACTTGTTTCGGAACTAAGAGCGGATGCGAACCGCACATAAACGCAGATAAACCCAGATGATTCATGGATATCTGCGTTTTTTGGTGTTGGTGCGCGGTGACAATTTGGGCGATCGCGCAAAGTGCAGCGGCTTCTGCTACGCTGGGCGTGCCGACTGCTGTTGCTGCAACATCTGAAGGATTGGGGACTTCAACGGAACTTAAAACTTTAGCAGAAAAGGTTTTTAACTGCCAGTTTCGCGATCGACAAAGTTCCAGCAAGCCGATTTCTCCTGATTTAGCGTCTATTGTAGCAATACCTGCGATCGCACTTTCCGCTAAATGATAACTGCGACAGACACTTTGAATCGCAGTTTCGATTAATTCTCGCGAAGTTCCAGCTTTGCAACCTATCCCTACCCACAACACTCTCGGATGCCACTGAACCTTTGGCAAAACCGATTCCGGCGCAAATCTTCTCTGAGTAAAACTAATCCAAATTCGCCCTTTGATAGGTGATAGATTTTCCCCATCCCAAGACAAACAATGTTTTTCCGGCAGACTGTTTCGCCACAAAGTCGAACCAACTTCTTGAATTACTTCTACAGTTTCCCCTCTCTCCATCGCAGCGGCAACTTTCGTCCAGTCGCCTGTCCCGCGATTCCAACTCCTGGGAATGTCTAGCATCTCTAAAGTAAATTCATCGCTCATTATTCAATTATCTATTCCGTAGTTTCACTGAGACTGCAATCTTAAATTTTTTTTAACACTCTTTGTTGATTTTTTTTGTATAATAACTTTAGCACAAACTGCAAACAATTAAACATTTAATATGGTAGAACTGAACCAATTACTGTTAGAGTTTGAAAGCAACCTCACATGGGAATCAGTGACGCAAGAATGGAAAGAACGTCGCGACAGTTGGGTGAGTGACGTGCAAGCAGCAGTCGATCCGTCACAGTTAGCAGAATTTCTAGTTGAATTGGAATCAGACATCGAGTGGGAAGCGGTGCAAAATCAATGGAAACGGCGCCGGGAAAGTTGGGTAGAAGAATGTCAAGCAGCATCGACTCTTGAAGAAGTATCAAGTTTATTGCTGGAACTAGAAAGCAATACAACTTGGGAAGCATTTATTGATGAATGGCAGGAAAATCGGGATAATTGGGCACGGCAAATGTACGAGTTTAACGATGAGTAATAATTTACTCAATCAAAATCTATTTTCATAGTCAATGATGTCCCGGCTGTGCGGTTAATTATCTCGCTTCCCTCAATTACTTTAAATCCCGATCGCTCGTACAAATTCAGGGCCTGATTTGAGCTTCTGACACTCAAGGATACCGCTGGATAAGATGCTTTGGCTGCTGGCAACAAATGAGCCAGCAATTGAGTTCCTACACCCTGATTTGTGTATTCTGGAAGAACCGCGATCGCCAATTCCGGGATAGTATCGTCAATCCAGCCAAACCCCCTGTCATCCCCTGCAAACAAACGCAGCCACGCCGCTCCTACTGGCTGGCTGCTGTTCAATTCAATTGCTAGGAAGCCCATATCGCCTGCACGTCCCCAATGCTTGACATATTTCGCAATTAAAGGATGATTCACAACAGCTTCCACCGTTGATTCGCCTTCTTCTGCCATGTGCGCCGCTTCATAGAGCATTTGCCACAGAAAAGGCTCGTCTTCCTGCATTAAGGGCCGAATAGAATAGTCTAAGATTTTGTCCATAAGGTAGAAGAAAGTTCAGCAAAGGATGCGCTCCACGGATTTAACGAATGTGTTGAAGAATAAAGAAGGAAAAAACGCGAACTATAGCCTTTCTCAAAAAGATGAGGTATGACTGGCATCAGTATAACCGCTTAGACGTATAGGGCCCAAGCCCAACAACGTCCGCGAATCTTTCTGAGAACCGCTATACTAATGACTAATGATTAATGACGCTCGCGCTAATGACAACTAACAACTAACCACTGACAACTAAACACTGACAACTGACTAATCCTTAACCAAAACTCCATTCAGAAAAATATCTGCCAATCCTTCCGCCATTTCCTGCATTTCCTGCGGGGAAGCATTCGGCTCCATAATTGTATTTTGACTGAAACCGGCGACGGCAAACATTCCCAAAAATACCTGAGCGACAATCTTTGGATTCATCTTCCGATAAACTCCTTTTTCCATCGCCGTTTCAAAAAAAGCCTCAGCCACAATACTCATTTTTCCGATGACTTCCAACTGAATTTTGTCGCGCAAATCGGGATGAAACTGCGCCTCCAAAAAACATACCCGCATCATATCGCTATTCTCGCGGATATTTAGCATCCGCCTCCGCATCACTTGAGCCACTGCTTTGTAACTACCCATCTCGCTCAATTCCGTCAGCAAATCTGTCAGTATTTCCACCCATCCTTCCGTCGCCACCTCAACCAAAATCGCTTTTTTATTATCAAAATGCCGAAATAACGTACCCTCCGCCACCCCCGCCGCCGCTGCTAAATCCCGAGTTGTCGTACCGTCGTATCCGCTGCGGGCAAATAACCGCTGAGCTGCTTGTAAAATTCGCTTCTTGGTTTCTGTTTCTGAAGGAGGAGACTGATTAAAAATTCGCATGGCTTTGGAATCGGTAATTGGCGATTTAGAACTGGGGGTTTCGGACGGGCGGGCGAAATAATGTTAAGTTTTAAGTAGTGCGCGACTTTAATTCCAAACTCAAAACTCCTTGCCTGACCCTAGACCCTTTTTGAGATTTGCTGTATCAGCCTAACATCTGCGGCGCAACAGATCGCTTATGCGTCAAAAAATCTTTATCCTTAAACAAGAATCTCTTGTATTCGGCACAAACCTCTGGTTTGACAATCCAAAATCTAAAATCTAAAATCGAATGATCCCGCACTTCCAAAAACCACGCGCGGCGAAGCGATCCCTTAGGGAATCGCCCAAACCCAAAACTCGATTCATTGCCTCCCTACTCGCCGCTGTAGTGCTGTGGTGGGGAATTTCCCCCGAAATCGCCCTCGCTCGCGAGAACCCCGCTAGCGGCTCGCAATTAGTGTCTGTGCAACCGTCGCTCGATCGCGTAATCAAGCAAGTCACCGAATTTAAGCTCGACAATGGCATGACATTCGTGGTGCTCGAAAGGCCCAGATCCCCGGTAGCATCGTTTCTGATTCACGCCGATGTGGGAGGCGCCAACGAACCAGAGGGCCAAACCGGAGTCGCCCACTACCTGGAACATTTAGCTTTTAAAGGTACGCCAAAAATCGGCACTACCGACTACAAAGCCGAAAAGCCGCTGCTAGAAAAACAAGATAAACTCTTCGAGCAAATGCAAGCAGCGAAGGCGATCGGCAAAACTGAAGATATCGCCAAATTCAAAGCAGAATTTGACAAGGTTGAATCCGAAGCTTTGCAATTTGTCAAGCGCAATGAATTCGGTAAAATTGTCGAACAAGCAGGCGGAGTTGGACTAAATGCTGCTACTTCCATCGACTCGACTATGTATTTTTACAGTCTGCCAGCTAACAAGTTAGAACTGTGGATGTCGTTGGAATCCGAGCGTTTTTTAGAGCCTGTTTTTCGGGAATTTTACAAGGAAAAACAGGTAATTTTAGAAGAGCGGAGGCTGCGAACCGAGAATTCGGCGATCGGGCAAATGGTAGAAGTTTTTGCTGACAAAGCTTTCTCTGTTCATCCTTACCGTCGTCCGGTGATTGGCTACACTGAAGACATTAAGAACCTCACGCGCAGCCAGGTGCAGAATTTTTTCGACAGCCACTACATCCCCAGCAAGCTGACTGTGGCGGTGGTAGGAGACGTGAAAGCTGCGGAGGTGAAGCGTCTCGCTCAAATTTATTTCGGTCGCTACAAGGCGAAACCAGCGCCTCCTGAATTGCAAATTGTGGAGCCTCCGCAAACACAAACGAAGGAAGTGACGCTGAAGTTAAAAACTCAACCTTGGTATTTGGAAGGATACCACAGGCCGGCGATGAATCATCCCGACAATGCGGTTTATGAAATCATTGGTTCTTTGCTCAGCAGCGGCCGCACTTCTCGGCTTTATAAGTCTTTGGTTGAACAACAGCAATTGGCGCTAGCTGCTCAAGGTTTTAGCGGTTATCCGGGGGAAAAGTACCCGAATTTGATGTTGTTTTACGCTCAAACTGCTCCGGGTAAAACGGTTGATGAGGTGGCGGTAGCTTTGAGCAAGGAAATCGATCGCCTAAAAACTGATCCGGTGTCTGCTTTGGAGTTGGAACGGGTGAAAACTCAGGCGAGGGCGGGTTTGTTGCGATCGCTCAATTCTAATATGGGGATGGCATTTTCGCTGCTGGACTATCAAGTGAAAACTGGTTCGTGGAAAAATCTGTTCAAGCAATTGGATGCGATCGCTGCTGTTGCTCCCGCTGACATTCAGCGAGTAGCTAAGGCAACTTTCCGCCCGGAAAATCGCACGATTGGTAAGCTTTTGTCGCTGTAAGAAGAAGCCTCGATTTGGACTCGGCGGTTGAAACCGCAGCTACAAAAACGAAGTCTGCCTCCGCAGACTAAGACTCGGCGGTTGAAACCGCAGCTACAAAAACGAAGTCTGCCTCCGCAGACTAAGACTCGGCGGTTGAAACCGCAGCTACACAAACGAAGTCTGCCTCCGCAGACTAAGACTCGGCGGTTGAAACCGCAGCTACACAAACGAAGTCTGCCTCCGCAGACTAAGACTCGGCGGTTGAAACCGCAGCTACACAAACGAAGTCTGCCTCCGCAGACTAAGACTCGGCGGTTGAAACCGCAGCTACAAAAACGAAGTCTGCCTCCGCAGACTAAGACTCGGCGGTTGAAACCGCAGCTACAAAAACGAAGTCTGCCTCCGC
>NZ_JAHRFA010000021.1:98690-100646 GCF_020883045.1 Microcoleus sp. CAWBG58
AAGTCTGCCTCCGCAGACTAAGACTCGGCGGTTGAAACCGCAGCTACAAAAACGAAGTCTGCCTCCGCAGACTAAGACTCGGCGGTTGAAACCGCAGCTACAAAAACGAAGTCTGCCTCCGCAGACTAAGACTCGGCGGTTGAAACCGCAGCTACAAAAACGAAGTCTGCCTCCGCAGACTGGGAAATAGGCTCGCATCTAGGGCGGGTACAGAGCACCGCCCCTACGCTATGTCACGATATCAAACTTAGGAGAAAGCATGAAAAGGACTAAATGGAAACTGAAAAAAGTAAAGTTATTTCTGCTGTCGCTTTGCTTTTTTACTGTTTCACTTGGCACGTTTAATTTGTTGCCTTCCCTAGCGGCTGGGCCGAAGCACTACGATGAATTAAAATTCCCGGGGCTGGCAGAAATTAAACTGCCTAAATACACTCGCTTCGAGCTGAAAAATGGCATCCGAGTCTATCTGATGGAAGATAGAGAACTGCCGTTAATTGGGGGAACGGCGCTATTTCGCACGGGCGATCGTTTTGAACCTGCTGATAAAATTGGATTGGGAGGTTTGACGGGAGAAGTGATGCGAACTGGTGGGACGAGTCGGCATACGGCTGATGAATTAAATCAGTTGCTAGAACAGCGGGCAGCTTCGGTTGAAACGGGAATTGATGTTGCTTCTGGTAGCGCTAATTTTAGTGCTTTAGCTGAAGATGTGGAACCTGTATTTGACTTGTTTGCGGAAGTGATTCGGGAGCCAATTTTTGCTAAGGAAAAGTTGGATTTAGCTAAGAATCAAGAGCAAGGTGGCATCGCCCGTCGCAACGACGATCCTAACGATATTACGGGCCGGGAGTTTCAAAAGTTGATTTATGGCGATCGCAGTCCCTACGCGCGCACGGCAGAATACAAGACTCTCGCGAATATTTCCCGCGACGATTTGGTGGGTTTTTACCAGAAGTATTTCCACCCGAAGAATATGATTTTGGGTATTTCTGGCGATTTTGATACGGCTAAAATGCGATCGCTCGTCGAGCAAAAATTCGGCAACTGGGTACCGACTCAGAGTGCAGAAGTGCCTGCGCTACCAGCGGTAACGCCGGCGAATCAAGGCGGCGTATTTTTGGTAAATCAACCGCAATTGAGTCAAAGTTACGTGCAGATGGGGCATTTGGGCGGGATGTTGAACAGCCCAGATTACGGTGCTTTGGACGTGATGAATGGGGTTATGAACGGTTTTGGCGGGCGTTTGTTCAATAATGTGCGATCGCGCCAAGGCTTAGCCTACACGGTTTACGCGGCTTGGAGTCCGAGATTTGACTATCCAGGGACGTTTGTAGCTGGAGGCCAAACGCGATCGGACGCGACAGTTCCGTTTATCAAGGCAATCCGCGCTGAGATCGATCGCATCCGCACCGAACCAATTACCGCCGAAGAATTAGCTTTTGCGAAAGATTCTACCCTCAATTCTTTCATCTTCAAATTTGAAAATCCGAGTCAAACTTTGTCGCGACTAATGCGCTACGAATACTACGGTTATCCCGAAGATTTCATTTTTCGGTACCGCCGCAGCGTCGAAGCAGCCACAATTGCTGACGTGCAGCGCGTGGCTAAGACTTACTTGAAACCGGATAATTTGGTAACGTTAGTAGTGGGAAATACTGCGGCGATTCAACCGCCATTATCGAGTTTGGGAACTGCTGTGAAAGTCCAATCTGTCGATATCACAATTCCCTCGCCAACTTGAGGATGATTAGTGTGGCGCACCTGGCTATTGTCAGGTGCGTCACTGCTGAGACTTCGCTCTAATTTGGGGATTTGCGATCGCGACAACCTGATACCAATTCACTATGAAGTTGCACTTAATGTAGCTTCAAGGATATAGTCCCAGCCACAGAGTGATAAAACTACCTCGTTCGTGAGAGATTTAATGATTGTATTTACCTGTTCTTTGAGTTTATC
>NZ_JAHRFA010000022.1:0-96192 GCF_020883045.1 Microcoleus sp. CAWBG58
ATGTACTCCACAGTAGCGTTTAAAGTCTTTGGGGGTTAACTTTTGTAATTCTTCGTAATTCATATTCTCAATCTAATTTTTGTTTTATTTTACCTCGAACGATTGCACTTTCGCAAGAGGTCTAATGCAGACTGCAATGGGTGTGCAAATATTGGTCGTAAAGTAGCAACAATGCTTGGATTGGATCTAAGTGGAGTTGGTAGAGGTGATTTGTCAGCACCTATAAGACTTAAATTGTGGTCTTGTGAATCCCCTCGCCTTTAGGCATGGGGAGATGTCAATGGAACGGCACTTATCGCTGGCGACATCTGGGGGCGTGGACGGTTGGGGACACGGCGATTCTTGTACATCGCGCACTTGTTGCCGATCGCACAGCATCTGCTATTTCGGCCGATTCCGCCAGCGCCGTAACCCTCGACAACGGGATGGCGACAAAAACAAAGCTGATCGAGGGAACCACCGCCGTGGTGCAAGGATCTTCAGCGAGAGTGCCTCACGGCCTCGATATCACCAAAATTCTTTCGGTAGTAATCATGATTAGGGCGAATTCTGGCGCGCTCGTGGGGGTCAACAATCAGAATGGCGTCGGAACCGGGCATCGGTTTGATTGGGGGGTCGTTGGCGCGGATTTGTTTGTATTGAATGTTCCAGATCAATCCGCAAGGCTGGTTTCGTGCCCCTTTTTTGCGCTAATCACTTACCGCCTGTAGCAGAAGGCCTCAAAGTCTCTACAATCTCAGAAGGTTTGATGCCGATCGCCAAAAGTGATCGCACTTCTGCAACTTTTGCCTGCGCGATCGGCGAGTCGGTGTTGCCACCGCGAATGTGTACGTGGCGCATCCGGGAACCGTCGCGGTAGCTAAATCTAAAATATTCACCGCTGCGGGCCGTTCCGCGCGGGCGGTAGGTAGATATTGCCTTGCAATTTGATACAGAATCATCGGGTGGATTTGATTCTGTATCAAGTTCCACGAGGGCGATCGACTCTGATACAGAATCATCGGGTGAATTTGATTCTGTATCAAGTTCCACAAGGGCGATCGACTCTGATACAGAATCATCGGGTGGATTTGATTCTGTATCAAGTTCCACAAGGGCGATCGACTCTGATACAGAATCATCGGGTGGATTTGATTCTGTATCAAGTTCCACAAGGGCGATCGACTCTGATACAGAATCAATCTTGTTGCGTGGAAGCAATGCAAACTCGCCCGGGTAAAGATACCCCCACGACTCAGTAACATCACTCCAAAATTTGCAGCTACCGTCCAAAGGATGGATGGTTTCGATTTTGACAACATCTCCCTTCTTTAGACCAGGAGCTTGAGGTGTCTTTCTCTTCACTTTGACTAGGTCGCCAACTCTGTAGAGCGTTCCGACCGCTGGAGAATTCTCGAATAATGCAAGTTGAGTATTCATATAAACCCAAATCTAAAATCTAATTTGTGCAAGCCGATCGCCCGCTAAGAGCGATCGGCTAATTTTCAAAAAACCTTAGATATCGCTAGGTGCGAAATCCAAAGGCATTGTCGCCGGGAAGCTCGGTGGCATTGTGGGAGCAGTACCCATAGTTAGCTGATCGAGAAGAGCCTGAGCTTGCTGGATGGTTGCAAGTTCCTCGGTTGATTCGCGAGATTCTTCTTCTTCCAATACAGCCAAGCGATTGCCTTGACTGTTTACGACCTCAAGAATCGTTCGCAGCAGTTGAAAAAGAATAGGGTTCATGGGTTTAACGTCCTTGTTTACTTGGTTGGTAAGTGCCGGTCTCTCCCGGCTGCCACCCCACTTCGGATCTACTCTGGCAGGTGTCGCCAGTTTGCTGTGCTACAGATAAACAGGCTTCTCACGGAGGCGTCATTTATCTGTAGCAATATCTTCGGAATCTAGCTTTGCCAGATCGTCTAGTCTCACCATTCTGAGGCTTGGAAATATGCACCGAAGTTTCTCGTTGATGTAGTCGAATTCCCACTCTTCTATTCGCAATCTAGGGCCGTCGATGTGAATGTTCGCTTGAGTAAAGTCAACGCCCCGCTTGAAATTCCGCTCGCAGATTTTGATATATTCGCCGATTAGCCCGGTAAATTCGATAAATGTGTGGCAGTTGGTGGCGATCGCCTCGCGGTAGTAATTGGCGTTAGCCGCTTTCATTGCCTCAAGTACTTCCTCAGGAGTTTGGGGATTGTCTGGGAGTTCTCTCTTGGGGCCGCCTAGTAAGGTTTTTGCTTCTTCTCTATCAATCATTGAAATCCGTGCCTTCAACTAATATGTCGTGCTGGCTGTGCCATCCCAGATCGAGCACTTTGTACGTGGCAGACTCTGGATTGAACAAGGCCTGAAGGTCGATCGCTACATCCCTAGCTATTCTTGTCACTGTGGTCTTGCCTGCCAGTGATCGATGCAGCAGTGCTAGCTGAATGTGGCTGACAATGGCGATCGCTTGCAGCGGGAGAATTTGGATCTCACGAGCCGGTGCATTTTCGAGTTCCGCTAGTTCCGCATAGTATTGCTTGAGGAGTTGTCTATCAGTCATTGTTCACAGCCTCCTTGAAGGTCTTTCCTGGTGTGAAGACCGGCACTAGAGTAGCAGGGATTTGGAGTGATTGACCTGTTTTAGGGTTGCGACCTTCACGGGCTTTACGATCGCGCTTCTCGAAAGTGCCAAACCCAACGATGGTCACTTTCTCACCCCTGGCAACGGCTTTGGTAATTACTTCTATGAGGGCGTCGAATACGGCGTTAGTCTGTTTCTGGGTGGTGTCGGCTCTGTCGGCAACAGCTTCGACCAGTTCCTTTTTATTCATAAGTGCGATCGCTCCTTGGTTATCAGTTATTAGTTATTAGTTGTCAGTCGTTAGTTGTCCGCAACGCAAAAGCCAGCATCCCTTTGGGGGACGCTGGCTTTTTTGCTATTCAGGATTTGAGGCCTCTTGATGGTTAATTGGTGGTTCTAGCTGCTGCTGCTCTTCTTTCTGCCGTGCCTGCAACTCTTTTAGCTTGATTAGATTGTTTAGCTTCTGCTCGCATTCCTTCGCTTCCGACTGATACCAGACGATGCACTCCAAACTCTTGACCAACTGCTTTTGTGCATCGTCGATCAGTTGGTCAAGGATTCCCCCAAGGGCGTCACTAGCCCCAACTCCCTCCTTGCCACCTTCTCGATCAGGTGAGATGCACTGATTCCCAATTCCTTCGCCAATTCGTTCAACATTTTGGCTCCCGTAGGCGTCAAGCCGAACGCCTTCGTCACCTTTACTTCCCCGTACTCTCTCTGCTTCGCTTTTCTGCCCATAGGTTTGGCTCATAACATCTCCACTAAATTAACAAAGTCTTATATGAGATGTTGACATTATATCATCATAGACTCTATAGTAATATCCATAGTCTGTTATGAGACTGCACTGCATACCCTGCAAGAACCGGGCGGGACTGCTTGACCCGCCCTTTCCCCACTAACTGTGAAGCCATGTACACACTAGAAGCATTACAGAGCAAGACTTTTAAACAATTAAAGGAGATCGGTTACGAGCTTAACGTACTCCCAGCGGGCAACAAAACGTACAGACAAACCTGGATTGACGCCATTGTCGGAGTCAATCCCCCGCTGCTGGAACTGCTGGAAGTTTCCCCCGGTGTCAAAGTTGAACCGGTTGCCGAGGCGATCGAAGTTCAACCCACCGAGCCGATCGAATCCAAATTCGGCCGCACCGCTTATCCCAAACCGGCCGTTAAGCCGATCGCCCCTGCGGACAAAAATTCCCCCGGTGTCAGTTTCGATGTTGATGAATTCCAACAAACTCACGTCGCCGAGATTGAGGCTTATTTCAGCGACGATCGCCCTCCGAACCGTGGCATTGGGGACAGAGGCAGGCTGGAGAATGAGCCAAAGTTGAGCCAAAGTGAGATCGTACCAGCGACTAAAAATCTCCCTCGATCTGAATCCGATCTGAATCCGATCTTGACAGGGGTTACTTTTTCCGACAATTTTCTCGCCCGCTATTCCCCGCCGAAGACGGAGAACATCCACTATCAAGTCGGCGCGGACGGGCAACTGAGCCTACTTGATTTCGAGGTGGAATCAGTGGATGAACCACCAGACTTTGACGACTACTCGACAGAATTTGAATTCTGGGCTGCTTACGACGCTTGGTGCGATCGCAACCCAGACGATTTTGACAGCATCGATGCTTTCAGCCAGCTACCAGCCCCTTCAGGTGTCGAAAACCCTGAATCGCCTGCTGTATCTATGGATTCGATGCGCGAATGGGCACCGTGTCCAGAGGACTGGTACGACGAGCCAACAGCCGAAATATTGCCACTGGAAGCTTCATCCATGCCTGAAGTGCTGGAACCTTCCCAGGCAAACGAGATAATCGAAATAATCGAAACTTCCAGCACTTGCAAATTCCTGATTCCTGTTTTTGGCGCTGCGGGCGATCGACAAAACGACAAAGACGAACCGCCCGACGGGGGAAGTTTCGCCCGGTTGCCCAAGCCAAAACCCCCTAGTTTTCCGCCGATGAGTGTCGTTGCGGGCGATCGCGCAAACCGCATCAAAAAGTTCGCCCGCGGCGCAATACTGTCTAGCGGGCGATCGCCCCCAGGAGGTGATGCCAGCTTCTAATTATGGTTGTCTACCCATATTTCCATCATGCTTACATTCTTGTGCGATCGTTTCTTGAGCGAGGGCGATCGCTTCCTACAAATCTGATGAAAAAAGCCACTTGGTATCGCAGCTTGTACAACGGGTACGAGCCCGACAATAGGATCAAGCTAACGGGTGAATTAATTGACGACTTTTATGTATTTTTTGAAATGTGGGGGTCACTAACCTTCAACGATGGGCACTCCTTTGTATCGATTTATCGAAACGAAAATGGGGAGTTCATATGGAGAAAAGGTAACGAAACAGGCACCGAGACTTCTTTTATGGACGCCTGGGAAAAGATGCCCGCCTATGTCACAGACCCAGACGATTACGACGACTCATCTGTGACTTATCTCGATTAAAAATAGTTCTTGCAAATTCCTCTGAGTTTTAATGATGGAAATAACCGCCGACTTTAACGACATTTATTGGGAACCCCCAGAAAGTGAATTTCAGCCTCTTCTCGACTTTGAATCCGATATCGCTCGCGAAGTACCCCACAACGATATTGCTCTGCTTACGCATCGCATCAAAGATTCGTTCCTGGACTACGTGCGCCAA
Organism: Microcoleus sp. CAWBG58; assembly: GCF_020883045.1. Classification (NCBI taxonomy): domain Bacteria; kingdom Bacillati; phylum Cyanobacteriota; class Cyanophyceae; order Oscillatoriales; family Microcoleaceae; genus Microcoleus; species Microcoleus sp. CAWBG58. Next base: position 5,207 of record NZ_JAHRFA010000022.1, read on the forward strand.
GGTGTAATGCTGGATGCTGTGTGCCGATATCGCTTATACAAACGGGATTACAAAGACTTTGCCCAATACTGCAATCTTGCTTTAGGGCGATCGCACTTTTACTGCAAGAAAATTATTCAAGCGGCCAAGATTTGCATCGAGCTCATTAAGTCCAAGTTTAAGATTCTCCCTACTTCCGTAGCTCAAGCGCTACCGCTTCTGAAGTTTGCAAAAGTTGATGAGTACGGCGATTCGGATCTACAAGACAAGTGGCAAACTGTCATTGATGGTTTCCCACCCCAGTCAATCACGGCTGCAAAAATCCAAGAAACTCTCGACGAAAACCCAGAGAACAGAGCCAAGCAAGTCCGCATCGGCGGCAAAAGCTACCAACTGCTGCAACAGAAAGCAGCAGCAGCGGGGATGGCTGTCTCCAAGTATCTTGAGATGCTGATTGGCGGCACCCAGCCGCCGGATGAAGAACCGCCAGAGGGTGAAGGTGAGGGAACGGAACTGACCGCTGAGAAAGAAGAGATTTGCGATGAGCTGGATGTCTACTTTAAATCCAAATCTAGAAAAAGAGGATTTGCCATCAAAAAGCCATCAAAAAGCTATCAAAAAGCTATCAAAAAGCCATCAAAAAGCTATCAAAAAGCTACCAGCGACAAAAATAGATCCGGCAAAGTGTCGGATTCCTCCTAACTTCTAACTTAAAATCATGCACAATACTTTTACTTACAGGCATTCCGATTTGCCCGCGCTTCGACCTGAAATCAAAGCCGAAATTGTTGGGATAGACGTTCATATTGCTGATTTGATACTTAAAAGTCAAGGCAATTATCGCGAGCTACAGGAACTAGCGGAAACACTAGACAACCGTCTAGACAGTTGCGAACTCAACCTCAATTCAATTCGGATTATTCCTGACAACAGCCCCCAACCATCTGGTGCCAGTATGAAAGATTTATCTTTGGACGAAAAGCGAATTATTTATTCGTGTTCGTTCACAAACTCACTTCTGCTCAATATACTTGCCGACCTTCTTGGCGAGACTCCTGAAGACTTGGCGAGAAACATAGCATCTAAAGCTTTGACTCACAGCAGACCAGTGGCAAATGACGAAGTGGAAGAATTTATTAGTAACTTGCTTTCAAAAATACAAGAGGCAAAAGACAATCATTTTCTGTTGGAGCGCGTTGGAGACCCCTCTGAAAAGAAATCATAAGCAGCTAAAAAATATTTAGGCGCAAAAAAGCAAGCGGCTAGATTACACTACTAGCCGCTTGCATCCAAGCTATCTTGACCAATTCATCAGGCAGTATACCATGAACAAGCAAACCACCAACAAGCATATTGCTACTTGCGTAAAATCCGCAAAAGAGCGATTTGACAATTTTAGTGAAGCCAAATCATACAAAGTTTTTCTCATCATCAAAGAAGCCAAAGCGCGAGGGCTTTTGCAAAAACAGCCCCCCGACCGCTGCTTAAGCCCGTACATTAACGCCGCCAATCGCATTTTAGAAACTTTTGGAACCGAAAGATTTTTCCCGACAGTCTCAGCCAATATCACCCACATTTATGCGTACGTCGCGCTGGTCGCAACCAACACGATTAAACTAACTGCTGCCTGATGAGTGCCGCCAAGACTCAGCGGCCGAAACTCCCCTTTTTAAGGGGGAGTCGCGGGACGAGTCGCAAGATGAGTGGCGCTTTAAGAGTGAAATTAGCTTAATTGCTATCTCTTTTTCGTAAGCGCCAGCCCGCATCTAAAACCGGACAAAATAAACGAGCCTTAATCAGTGAAGTAAGCATTAATTTGCTTTTGGGAGATTCGTAGGCTCTCTTTGTCTTTAACACTTTTACTCCCCAAACACATGAAATATTTAATCCTAGGCATTGACGTTAGTCGGTCATCAATTGCCGTGTGCTTTATGCTGGAGAAACCCGCCAGCCCCCGTGACGACTATTTCGACGCCGATATCGAAGTGTTTCACTCGAACCTTGAAAATTTGAATAAATTAAGAGCAAAGATTGAAAGTTTTGGTGCCGATAAAGTCATCGCAATTTGTGAGCCAACCGGGATTAACTACGCAAAGCTGTGGGTGAATAAACTTACCGACTGGGGCGCGGAAATGCGGATGATTTCTAACAGCAAGTTGCCCAACTACAGGGCGGATCTTATGGGTAAAGAGGGGAAGAGTGGGGCTAAAACTGATGACATTGATGCCTTTGCTATTGCTTGTTGGTATTTCGATAAGCCGAAGTCCAGCTACCTCAAGATTCGAGATCCCCTGGTGAGCCAAGTCAAACAAATTTGTTTGCGAATCGAACATCTGAACCGAGTGCAATCCCCGATTATCAACAGAATGAGACAAGAGCTTACTTGGCAGTGCCCGGAAATTGCCCAAGTGCGATCGGCAAAACTGCAAGAAGAACTGCCGCCCCTGATGTGGGGGTGGCTGGCCGGGCGGCGAAAGTCGAAAAAGTACGATCGCATTTTGAAAGCAACCGTCGGCTCGGGAATCGAATCTCAAACTCGGTGGGCCGCCAGTCAATACTGCGAAATCGAAGAGGAAATTTTCAAACTCAAAAAGCAGTTGGTTCGATTGATCGAGCATCCGCAGTTCACGGAATATCGCCGCATTTTTACAAAATTCGGGTTTGGGTACCAATTGCAAGGCTACTTGCTGGGAGCAATTTACCCGATCGAAGATTTTTTAAAAGACGGTCGGCCAGAAGTCAAAATCAGAAAAAATCGCCAAACTGGGAAAAAGTCTAAGCTCAAACTTTCAGAGCGCCGCTTTATGCGAGCGGTTGGCATGGGCGTAATTCGGGACGACAGCGGCCAGAGAAAGAAGGGAAAGCAGTCCGGCTGCGCGCTGTGTAGAAAAGCACTCTGGCAGTGGTGCTTTACACGGCTGGAAGTTCGCCGAAACAATCCGCCGCTAAAATTTGTTTACGGTCAGGGCGACAGCGCAGAAGAAATGTCCCCAGCCGAAATCTTCAGGAGGAGAAAGAGACAGAAAGGCGGGACTCCAATTAAACTAGCCCGCCAGCGAGTCATTGCCCGCTGCATACGGGAACTTTTTAAAGAGCTTTGCGGCATCGTCAAAATCTAGAATCTAAAATTCCACTAAAAAACCCACGGGAGTAGTCTACCCGTGGGTCTTTAAAATACAAGAAACGTTGTTACAGTGAAAAAATAGCAAAATATTGGAGGATTTGGCGGTGGATTTGTTGAGGGGAGTTAATATCTATCTCGTCGGGATGATGGGTGTGGGCAAAACCACGGTGGGGCGGATTTTGGCAAGGGAATTAAAATACCGTTTTTTTGATACGGATGAACTAATTGTGCGAGTTGCTAATCAGTCAATTGCTGAGATTTTCGATCGCGAAGGGGAAGAGGCTTTTCGGGAATTAGAAACGAAAGTGCTCGGCGAATTGGCTGCTTATCAAAATTCGATCGTGGCTACGGGCGGCGGTATTGTTGCCCGATCGAAAAATTGGGGTTACTTGCATTACGGTATCGTGGTTTGGCTGGATGTACCTGTAGACCAATTGTACGATCGACTGCGATCGGACAGCACTCGGCCGCTACTGCGGCAGGGAGATCTCAAATCTAAGCTGCAAAGCCTTTTGAGCGAACGAGAGCGTTTCTACGCTCAAGCAGATGTCCGAGTTGGCATTTCCGGAGGCGAAAGGCCCGAAGAAGTAGCGCGTCGGGCGATCGAGGAAATCAAAAAAGTTCTAGAGGAAGGAAGAAGGAAGAAGAAAGAAGAAAGCAACGGTTTCGACAACTAAAACGTCCTAACCGTCTGGCTCGGTTTTTATCAGAAACTGGTCATGATGTCAATTGATACACTCATAAACCGGGTTTTTGGAAAAATTCACTATTGTCTGAACATTTGGGAATCCCGTAAAAATACTTATTTATGCCTGAGTGTATCGGTTTAACCGCTGAATGTTTGCAAATCAACCGGGTTTGATCGGATGTGGCGCGTAAGTTTTATATAGCAACCGCGCCCGACTATTACAACGTTCTGGCATTGCTGAAACCCTTGTTTTTATTGCTGCTTCTTCGCTATTTTTACCCGATCGCGAAGTCGAAGTGCTTTCTTCTTTCTATCAACTGTCAACTGTCAACTGTCAACTGTCAACTGTCAACTGTCAACTGTCAACTGTCAACTGTCAACTCTTCCTTCTGTTGTGCCAAAAAATAAAATGGCCCCACCGCTGAAGGGCTGTAGGGCGCAAGGACAGTTAAACGCTAACCTCATTGTCGGAAAAATTAGCATCGATGCTATCCTCCTGTGTGACGATTTTGCGATCGTCCATTGACTCATCAATGCTCTCGTATCAAAAAATGTAACCCAAGATCGATCGAATTCAACCTGTCCTATTCTAAAAACAATACCTCATGCATTCTGACGAGCAGCTCCATAAAGCTGCTTTTTTATTGGGATTTAGTTTTTGGTTGCCGGATTTACGGATCTTGGGAATAAAATTTTGAACAACAGTCGCTACAGATCGATATTGCCATAGTGGTTTTCCGTTGCACTCCAGGTTCCTCCCTAATTGACAATTGGCAATTGGCAATTGCTAATTGGGTATTGTGAATTTGTAATCGGTAATTGGGAAGCTCTACCTTATGAGAGTGGAAAACTGCTAGAATTACGGCACGAAGGCCTTAGTCGGGGGGCGGTGAGGTATTAAAAAAACCATCTCCATTTATTGATGAGCGATCGCATAATTTTGCGCTAAATACCCATTGCCAGTTGTAGTATTTGGCTTTTTTATGAATTGCCCGTTCCACATTACGGTAATACTAGCCTGCCTGTTCTTGACAAAAACTCGATCGCTCCGCCCACCCCCAAACCAGTTAAAGAAATAGTAGTTAATATTGCAAAAGTCCGCCATCTTTGGTGCCCAAACATTTGAATATCGAGTCTTGCTAAAGCTCCGGCTGAAGTCAAAACTAAAACCGTCACAAAAAGGTGCAACCAGGTAACAACTATAACTGCCAAACAAGCTCCTACAATAATCGAAATAAAAGCCCCAGCATCACTCGAAATCCAGCGCATGAGCAATTTTTTTGTCTCCTTCAGCGGGAATGACAAGGCAATGGCTAACACTAAAACAGCAGCTACGGCAAAAAACCAAGTCAGGTGCGGGGGAATATCAAATTCAGATAATTTCCAGCCAAAAATGAAATAAGTAACAAAAAGTAGAGTTAAGGAAAACCAAGAATTTCTTTTCATCCGATATACAAATTAGGGGAACCAAGCAACATAAAGATGACCCCGCCCAAAAACGGTTACTTGCTTGCCGACACTCATGATGGTCGATTCCAAAATTTTAGACTCTTGCTTAAGCTCTCAGATTCAGGGCGCTGCGAGTAAATCTAAAATTCTTCATTTCTTTAATCTAAAATCGGCTGACTCCGATAAATTTGCGTGCGGGCTTAGAGATTAGTAGAAATAGCTTGCACCGGACAAGTAGGGATGCACTGCTCGCAGACGATACAGCGCGATCGAGCAAACGTTAGTTTAAAGCTTTCTGGGTCAAGGGTCAAGGCTTCTGTCGGGCAAACCCCCGTGCACAAGCCGCAGTGAACGCAGGTATCTTCGTCGATGAGTATTTCCCTGCTGGCTAGGGAAACGCCGATACTTTGCGATCGCATCCAGTCGATCGCCGCTTCTAGTTGGTCAATGTCCCCTGATAACTCTAGCACCAGTTTGCCCACTTGATTCGGAGCCACCTGAGCGCGGATAATGTTGGCTGCAACATTAAAATCCTTGGCCAGTCGATAGGTGACAGGCATTTGGATCGATCGTTGTGGAAACGTCAGCGTTACCCGTTTTTTCACTGTTACCTCGGTAATTTACAAACACAATCTTTCTTATCTTATTGTTTTAGCGCACTTGCTCTAATTACTGGCCTCAGCCAATTTTTTGATGAGATTGGTCTGATTATCTCAAAATATGGTATAGTTTAAAGTGCTTATTAAAAATAGACCTCTTGCAAAAATATTTTTGCGGTGTTGTTTGCATTAATTGTTGTTCCCCGTTCCCCGTTCCCCGTTCCCTGTTCCCCGTTCCCTGTTCCCCGTTCCCTGTTCCCGACTTTTGCAAGAAGTCTAATAAAAACATAAAATTAGAATCAGCATTTATTTTATGAGTCTCAATTCGCCCAACTCAACTCCTGCCCCCGCAGATTCCGAAATAAACGCCGCCGCACGCGTCAGAAACTTATTGATAGTATTAGCAGCGATCGCCCTTTCAGTATCCATCTTCTTAGGAGTGCGAACTCAAACGCCAGCAAGCAGTCTCACCGAAATGGCAAAAGCCTCGGCACCGATAGCAACAGCCTTAACAAACGGCAAGCCAACACTCATGGAATTTTATGCTGATTGGTGCGGTAGCTGTCAAGCAATGGCTAAGGACTTAAGCGCCATCAAACAGAAATATGCCGAACCAATGAATTTTGTTATGCTAAATGTAGACAACGACAAATGGCTGCCAGAAATCACTAAATATCGAGTAGATGGCATTCCCCACTTTGTCTATTTGAATAATAAAGGCAGCAGGGTTGCTGAAACCATAGGCGAAACCCCACGCAGTATTATGGAAGAAAATTTAGAGGCTTTAATTGCAGGAAAACCAATACCGCACTCGCAATCTTCCGGTCAAGTTTCTGATTTTACTCCCGTTACAGGGCCTGTGAAAGCAAGCAGTTCTGACCCCCGCGCCCACGGCTCTCAAGTACAGTAGTTATTGGTTATTGGTTATTGGTTATTTGTTATTTGTGGCGACACTAATAACAAATAACCAATTAGTAGATACCGTAAGGTGCGTCGGCCGCAACAATCTACAAATAAACTCGAAAATTTCAGGGCGACGCACCACACAAGGGACAGGTTTTAACAAAAATTGCCTAAAACCAATAGTCTCGTAAACCCGCCTCCATCCCACGGTAAATCGGAACAGCTTTCGATCGACAAAAAAGTCGATCGCAACTTTAGCAAATTTTCATTGCGGGCGATCGGCTACCTCTAAAGAAATATTTACTAAAAAATTTTCTGAAATTTTATTAAGATTTATTATACTCGTAAGGTGTGTCAGTAGATATGCTCTCACCCCCAAGAGAAATTCAAAACTGACGCACCCTACTAGAATTAATGTGACTGACTGAGCCGACTCTTCAATCTAAAATCCCAAATCTAAAATCATAAATCAAATGACGGCAGACAAACCCGGATTTAGCATTAGCGCTACCGCCATTCGCCGCCACATCGGCACTATAATGCTGACACTGGCGATCGTCATGGTAGGCATTTTCTACATTACCCAACTGCCCGTTGACTTGCTACCCTCCATCACCTATCCCCGCATCTCCGTGCGTCTAGACGCCCCCGGAGTCTCGCCAGAAGTCGCAGTTGACGAAATTACTCGGCCCCTCGAACAAGGACTTTCAGCCACAGAAGGCGTCACGCAAGTGTTTTCTCGCACCCGCGAAGGACAAGTCAGCGTCGATTTATTCTTCAGAACCGGCGGAGATATTGACCAAGCCCTCAACGACGCCACAGCCTCCGTCAACCGCATTCGCAACCGACTTCCCGACACTGTAGAATCGCCAACTCTATTTAAATTTGACCCTTCGCAACAACCGGTTTACGAATTTGCACTGACTTCCGAATCCCGCCAAGGCGTAGATTTGCGAGTATTCGCCGATGACGAATTAGCCAGGGAAATTAACGTGATTCCCGGAGTAGCAGCAGTTGACGTTTCCGGCGGCGTTCAAGAAGAAATTCAAGTTAATATTGACCTGAACCGAATGCAAAGTTTAGGAGTTAATCTTAACGATGTTTTTGGTGCTTTGCGCGATCGCAATTTAGACACTTCCGGCGGCAGACTGCGCCAAGAATCCAACGAACCGCTGACTCGCACCATCGGCCGATTTAAAACAGCCGCCGAAATCAACAACCTTTCCTTTCAAATATCCGGTTCCAACCCGCCAAAACGAGTTTATATGCGGGATTTTGCCGCAGTCAAAGACGGTACGGAAGAACAGCGAGTTAAAGTTTTTCTCAATCAAGAACCTGCCGTTAAAATCAGCATTTTGAAACAGCCGGATGCCAACACAATTACTGTGGTGGACGGAGTGAAAAATCGCCTCAAACAAATGCAGGAATCCGGCTTAATTTCGGCAGACATGAAAGTAGTTACGACCTTAGACGAATCCCGATTTATCCGCAATTCCCTAGCCGATGTCGCGAATGCGGGAATTTCCGGGGCAGTCTTGGCTGCGATCGCAGTTTTGTTCTTTTTAGGTTCCCTCAGACAAACGCTGATTATCTCCCTGACTATTCCCCTGTGTACCTTAGCTGCAATTATTTTAATGCGGCTGTTCGGCTTGTCGCTGAACTTGTTTAGTTTGGGTGGCTTAGCCTTGGGAATCGGCCAGGCGATCGATACTAGCGTAGTTATTTTAGAAAATATTGTAGTCGGTTTAAACAGCAACCCCGAACTCAAAAAAGGCAAAGTCAAAAATCGCAAAGAAGTCACCATAGAAGAGTCGGTAATGCGGAGTCAAGAAGTAGAATCAGCAATGGTTGCTTCCACGGCGGCGAACTTAGTATCGGTGCTGCCATTTTTGCTGATCGGCGGCTTCTTTTCCCTGCTATTTAGCGAATTAATTTTGACAATTTGCTTCGCAGTAGCAGCGTCTCTGCTAGTAGCTGTAACTGTAGTACCGATGCTAACTTCTCGCTTGATGGGAATGTCTTATTCCAGCGGCGTCAGTCAGTTCGGGCCGATCAAACATTTCAACCGCGGCTTTGAAAACGGCACGCGGGCCTACGGTGCGGCGCTGTCAAAAGTGCTGGGTTGGCGCTTAATTATCATTCCACTGGCTTTTATAATTTTAGGCGGCGCCACTTGGGTGATGGCAGGTCAAATTCCCCAAGAAATTTTGCCGAGAGTCAACACAAGTCAAGCGCGATTGTTTGCTTTGTTTCCTCCCGGGACTAACTTAGAAACCAATCAAAAAGTAGTGGCAGCCGCCGACAAACTGCTGCTGGCACAGCCAGAAACTCAGTATACTTTAACCACAGCCGGAGGGCTGCTGTTCGGCAACAATACGATCGAGAATTTGCTCAGGGGAAGCAGCACGATTACCCTAAAATCTGGGACAAATACGATCGCCTTTACCGAAAGAATGACCGGAGAATTACGAAAAATAGACGTTCCCAAGGGAACTCGCTTGCGCTTAGTCCCAGAAGGTATCAGGGGTTTAGTGTTAACGAATTCTCCAGTCAGGGGCGGCGAAATTGATGTCATACTTCAGGGCCCAACTGAAAAAGCATTGCAGGAAGCAGGGCGCCAGATATTGACAGCATTGGATGAAAAGGTAAAATTAGCGAGGTTTCGGCCGGATGGAGACGCGCCGCAGTCGGAAGTGCAAATTCGTCCTGACTGGGAAAGAGCTTCTTTGTACGGGCTCAGTGCCCGAGACATTGGGGAGACAGTTCAAACAGCAATTGAAGGTTCTGTTCCGACTCAAGTGCAGCGGGGAAATCGGTTAGTAGATGTGCGCGTGCAGTTCGATCGCACTTCTGTCAAATCCACCGCCCAACTCGAACAAATTCCGCTATCTGCTAATAATAGCATCGTCCGTTTGAGCGATGTCGCAAAAATTGCGATCGGCAAAGCGCCCGGAGAAATTCAGCGTCTCAACCAGCGGCAAGTTTTCTTAATTGTCGGAAACTTAAATCGCGGTGCAAGTTTGGGCGATGCTGTCAAACAAGTCGATGCAGTTTTAGCCCAATTGAAGCTGCCGCCTGGAGTCAGAATAGTGCCTAGTTCCGCTGCGGAAACCAACCAGCAATTGCAAAGTTCGCTCAAACTTTTGGGCGGATTGGCGACGTTTTTAGTATTTGTCGCGATGGCGGTGCAGTACAATTCCCTAGTCGATCCGCTGGTGATTTTGCTGACAGTACCGCTGGCGTTAGCTGGCGGGATTTTCGGGCTGTACGTGACCAAAACTGCGATCGGGGCCACGGTAATGATCGGGGCAATTTTGCTCGTCGGAATTATCGTAAATAACGGCATTATTATGGTAGAATTGGCCAACCAAATTCGGGAAGACGAAAATGTCGATCGCACGACAGCAATTGTCAGGGCGGCACCTCAACGTTTGCGTCCGATTTTGATGACAACTATCACCACAGTTTTAGGTTTGTTTCCCCTCGCTTTGGGGATTGGCGAAGGTTCCGAGTTTCTGCAACCTTTGGGAGTTGTGGTGTTTTCTGGTTTATCGCTGGCTACTTTGCTAACGCTGTTTATTATTCCGTGTTTCTATATTTTGCTGCACGATTTCTTCGGGATGTTTGCAGCGAAGAAGAAGCCGCAGGTGGTGGCGGTTCCAGTGCAGAAGACGGGGAGAAAGAATGCGAATTAAAAGTGTTAGATTTCCGCGAACTTTATCACAATCCGGCAGGGGTTTAACCCTGCCTCATAGACGGTGATGCAATCGAGCGAGTATAATAGACATCTCATTAAGAAAGAAGCTATGACATACACCCCATCCAAACTACTTAGCTTTGAGGAGTTTATTGCCCTATATGGGGATAATACACGATATGAACTCATTGATGGAGAACTCAGAGATATGGAACCTACTGGCCCTCACGAAGCGGTTGCAGGTAGTATTGCTGGTAGAATTTACGTAGAAATTTTTCGCGAACAATTCAATTGGTTGGTTCCAAAAACTTGTTTAATAAAACCCCTATATGCTGACGCCACAGCACTGCGTCCTGATGTAGTTGTTTTAGATAAAGCAGAACTTGGTAGTGAACCCCTTTGGCAAAAAGAACCAGTGATTTGTAAGGATAGTACAATTAAGCTGGTTGCCGAAGTAGTCAGCACTAATTGGCAAGATGATTATGCAAGGAAAGTGGAAGAATACGCTTTTTTGAAGATTGCAGAATATTGGATTGTGGACTTTCGAGGCTTGGGGGGTTTGCAATTTATCGGCTCTCCCAAGCAACCTACTTTCACCGTCTGCCAGTTGGTTAATGGAGTTTACCAGCAGCAACAATATCGCTTGGGAGAGCCGATTTGTTCTTATCTATTTCCCAATTTACAATTGCAACTTGACGACATTATGCCGGCTTAAAATTCTCGCAATATCTTTATGCTGATTTCACCAAAAAATGAAAGACAAATTGACTTCGGGATATTAGCTATAAATCAAACCACTAATTCCGAGTGGGCTATTGGGATAACTTGCGGTCAAAAGGTCACTGTGTGCGATCGCAACTTGTCGCCAAAATACGAATACCAGCTTCCCGACGAAATTAGCTGCTTAGCCATCAATCCCAAAGGCGACTTGCTGGCGGCAGTTATGGCAAATCGCAATCATTTAGCAATTGTCACAGCAGAAAACCAGCTAGTTTTTGAAGAACAGCTACCTAACCCTCGTTACTATAATGGATTTGAGGACTGCTGGTTTGATACAGACGGCTTGCGTTTTTGGTGCATGAAAGTAATTGAAGGCAAGGAAGTAGAAATTCAAATTCGCGATACCAATTCATGGCAAATCCAGCGAAAACTTTTGCTCGAAGACCCTTTTGGATCGAGTTCCTTCGGGTTTTACCCGCACCCGGAAAACCAAATTTTAGCTATTTGGGCTGCTGAGGGTCAGGGCTTACAGCAAATTTACTGGCTTTATGATGATGGTACGAGAATTCACGCCGTGGACGTTCCATGTCCCCATGACGCAGCACCTCCAGAATTTCATCCTGCTGGTAGGGAATTTGTGACGGTACATGATTGTGGGCGAAAAATCAGCCGATTCAGTTTTCCCGACTGCAATCTACTTGGAATATGCGAATGGCCTCATGCGAATGACGGTTTTGGCTACTATATGTGCTATGTATCGGACGATCGCATTCTAGTCAACACAGATGAAGGACTCATGTATCTAATCGATCTTAACAAAATGGAAATATCAGATCAACTAATGTTAATCGGTCACGAACCGCGTTCGTCTAAAGAACTTTTTCCTAATCTCAAGGATGTTGAAGAAGGGCTTTGTGGCGACTTGCACTATTTCTATCCTTTTGATTCAGATAGCATTCTGTCCGTTCATTCACAAGTGTTGAGTCAAGAACCTGACTCTAAACATAAGACATTAGTTATCTTCGGGGGAAAAGAGTTGTTTGGTTCGCTGGCGGAGGTACAACCATCCGCACCCTACAGTAAATTATTCATTCAATCTTTGGGAATCTCTTAAGAGTTTTCAATATATAAAGGTTCCTGTGCAGTGTCAGATTTTCGCTCGTTTTTACGCAGTCCGGCGGGGGTTTAAACCCCCGCCTCATAGCGAAAGTCGGTTAAAACCGACTGAGGATTGTGATGGAAAGTACAGTGAATTTTAGTATTATTTAGATCGGGTTCGATCGATCGCAATTATCATAATTCCTGTAGGGGCGGGTTCACCAATAACCTTAAAGGATGCAGACAGGTTAAATAAACCCGCCCCCACCCCGCGCAAGATTCCTGGATCGAATCTACACAACATATCTGAATATATGTATGCTCAATAATTTTTTTGTTGCATTACTCCCACAAATGGGACAAGGTGCGTCGCCATCAGATTTTCGAGCTTTTATTCGGGATTTTTCGCAGGCGACGCACCCTACTAATACTCTGGTATTTGTTTTGAAAAATACGATCGCAAACAATACCAATACAGCATTTGATGTTAAGCGCGATCGCCCTTCACGAGATTTATCATCGCCCCCTGTGATATTTCCAGCCTTTAAGCGATACCCCCAGCCACCCCAGCCGAAGCCCCACCAGCACCCTACAGACTGATATTTTGTAGCCTCAGTCTCATAAAGTTACATTCCGTTACAATAAAAAAGTAAACAGAACTTGCAGGCGAGCTCAAAAATCAATGCGCTTAATCTTAATGACCGGAAAAGGCGGCGTCGGCAAAACCTCCGTAGCAGCGGCTACAGGGCTGCGATGCGCCGAATTGGGATACAAAACCCTAGTGCTGAGCACTGATCCCGCCCACTCCTTGGCCGACAGCTTCGACATGGAGCTCGGACACGACGCCCGACTCGTAAAACCCAACTTGTGGGGAGCAGAATTGGACGCCCTCAGAGAATTAGAAGGCAACTGGGGAGCAGTAAAACGCTACATTAGCGAAGTTTTGAAAGCCCAGGGACTTGAGGGCGTGCAAGCTGAAGAACTAGCCATTTTGCCGGGAATGGACGAAATCTTCGGTTTGGTGCGGATGAAACGGCATTACGACGAGGGAATATATGATGTTTTAATTATCGATTCTGCCCCCACCGGCACAGCATTACGACTCCTAAGTTTGCCAGAAGTTGGTGGCTGGTACATGAGAAAATTTTACAAGCCATTCCAAGGCATATCAGTTGCCCTCAGACCTTTAGTTGAACCAATTTTTAGACCGCTTGCAGGCTTTTCTTTGCCGAACAAAGAGGTGATGGATGCACCTTATGAATTTTACGAACAAATTGAAGCTTTGGAAAAGATTTTAACTGATAACACTGTGACTTCGGTAAGGTTAATCACTAATCCCGAAAAAATGGTAATTAAAGAGTCTTTGCGCGCCCACGCTTATTTGAGTTTGTACAACGTTGCCACAGATTTAATCGTAGCCAATCGGATTATTCCAGAAGAAGTAACAGATCCATTTTTCAAGCGCTGGAAAGAAAACCAGCAGGAGTACAAGCAGGAAATTCACGAAAATTTCCGGCCGCTACCCGTGAAAGAAGTACCGCTTTATTCTGAAGAACTGTGCGGTTTGCCAGCCTTGGAGCGATTGAAAGAAACGCTTTACAAAGATGAAGATCCCAGCCAGATTTATTACAAAGAAAATACGATTAGGATTGTGCAGGACAACAATCAATATGTTCTAGAACTGTATTTGCCTGGAATTGCTAAGGATCAGATTCAGTTGAGCAAAACTGGTGATGAGTTGAATGTTCGGATTGGGAATCACCGCCGCAATATGGTATTGCCGCAAGCTTTAGCGGCATTGCAACCTTCCGGGGCGAAGATGGAGGATGATTATTTGAAGATTAAGTTTGCTTAATTTAAGAGGACTTACGCAGGCACAATATAAATAGTTTGCCTGCGTAAGTCCTGTATTTTTAGTTTAGTCGTTCTAGAGACTATCTACTCAGTCAAACATCTGAACTCAAGGCTATTTTAGTAATTTCACTCAGCAAAGTAATCAACGGGTGTCATCTAGTTGGTTCACTTCCTTGTTATCCACTTCATTGGTGTCCCCCATATTCCCTTTGTGAAGAAGCGATCGCCATTTTGGACAAACCCTACTTTCTGGTAAAAGCCTACTGCCACATCAGATGCGTTAACCGTGATTTCATCAAGATCGTTGCTGCATCGGGTGAATAGTTCTCTACCGATTCCTTGCCCCGAAAATTCTCTGCGGACGAACAACAACGACAGATGACTCCCTCTCCGAAATGCAATAAAACCAACAACAATCCCATTCCATATAGCGACTAGCGTTTTCTCGCTACTCAAAATTCTGGCTCTTAATTCTTCTAGATCGGAAATTTGTTTCCATTCAGCAACGCTTTCTGGTGTTCCATCTGTGAGTTCCCATAGATCCGCAGAAGCCCACATACAAGCACTAATTTCTTGTTCGTCACCAGGCTGTGGAGGTCGATAGGCAATTACGTTTATCATTGTGGTGCGATCGCGATATCAGTATTTATTCATGGTTGAAATGGTGTGCCTTGATGAAAGCGAAGTACCCAACCGCTTGTTGTTCGCGACCAAATAGAGCTTCTGTGCGTATGTTCAACAACGCCATCATACCTAAATGCACTGTCATAACTAACCTGGGCAATGTTCTCATCGAACAGGCGAATGTGAAATTCAGGCAGTGGACGGACGACATCTATTGATGAAGGCTCTGCTGCAAGTGTATCTTGTCTTTGCCAGACACGCCCAGAACGTCCAAATTCAAAGAAGTCCGGTGCGATGAGTTGATTCATGCGCTGCTTGTCAAGGCGAGTTTCTTGACGCCATAGCTCTTGCTCTAGGCGTTCGAGAATCTCTCGGTCTTCGCTGCTGATTTCCATAACGATCGCCCTAACTCAATCTAAAAATATCACAATTTTGTCCGCTCCAATGGTTTGTTATGCCCCGATCGCTTATCAATTTATGGCGTTTGCGATCGCACTAACAATCTCACTATCCACGTAACTCAGCCAATTCTCCTGTTGAGTTTTAACACTTTGGACAAAGGAGCTCAACAGACAGGCTATGACTCTAACTGAGTCTTGATTGGAGATGTCGGCTGTGTTATCCTCTTCCGGTGCCCCGCTGGGTTGTGGAGAATCATTGATGCTGTAGTGGTTGAAACCCGTTAACTCGATCGAGGTTTTTGCTGGTGCTGGTATCCTCTGAAATGCCGATCGCGAAAGTCCAGAAGGAACTACTGAGTCCTTTTCCCCAGATAGCATTAGGATCGGAGGCAAAGGGGCGATCGCGCCAGTGTTTGATGGTGCGTTCGATCCGTAGGTAACGATCGCCATGAGTTGAATGGATATTTCAGGAGAATTAGCGCCTACAGTACCGAAAGCAGCCATACCACCAGCCGAATGTCCTAACAATATAACTCCTCTATCGAGAGCATTGTTAAGCGAGGGATAACTCGAAGGTTTCAGTGCGGCAAAAACCTTCGCCGCTGAAGTGTTATCCGGACAAAGATAATCTCTACCAACTGGGAAGCAGTTTGGTACAATTACCCAGAATTGATGCTTAGTCAACTCAGTTGCGATCGCAGCATATTCTAACTTGTCGATTTCAACTCCTTGTAAAATTAAGATGACGGAGGATGAGTCATCGTCTTCAAGGAATGGTTGAGGAGCATATATATCGAAAGGAATCGGAGATGCTAAGCTAGACGTTATGGATACAGGCATATACTGGTTAATAAAAGTAGGCTACTATTATTTCAATTTAGGACAAGGTTTGTAGTGAGGACTTTAGTCCTTGCTGGATGGATGAAGAAGGACTGAAGTCCTCACTACGAACCTTTTTCCTCTCTTGGTTTGTAGTGAGGACTTTAGTCCTTTTTGAATGGATGAAGAAGGACTGAAGTCCTCACTACGAACCTTTTTCATCTGCCTCTTCCTTCTCCTCCTCTGTGCTCTCTGCGGCCTCTGCGGTTCCTTCACTCTTTCCTCCATTAACCTCAATTTTTCGCGAGTGACGTTCAGACGCAGCTTGTTGCAGCATTTTCAATTTTTCCGGGTCAGCATCCGATCGCCTAAACAAGCTATGTCCCTTAATCTTAACGCAATTGTCCTCCAAACACTTCACCCATTCCCGATACTTCCTAACTGCACCACCATCGAGAATCCCCAACTTTTCCTCTTGGCGGGTGAGTTTGGCAAACTTTTCGTAATGCGGATAACTAGGCGTCACAAAAGCTTCTTTTCTGACTAAAAGTGGCGGGTTACTTACATCGGAATAGTCTTGATAGCTGACAGAAAGATCGCCCAAATGTATGTGCATAGACTTGTGCAGGGCTGGATGCGGATTAGTATCAAAATCTGGATAAAATAAATAAGAAATCTGAGGTTTTCGAGCATGGAATTTGATAATTGTAGCGCCGTCCAGCCTGCCAATTGTGCGGTTTGCACAGCCTTCGTAGAGGCGCAGTAAAGGGTCGAGTTCTTCTAAAAATGAGGCGTGGACTGAAAGGGAACCGTGTTGTTTGTAGCCGATCGCACTATCCTCGCAACAATCCGCCACAATATCCGGTTTGCTCAGGCTGTATAGCATTAAATCTGCCAAAGTGCAAGCCCTCTGATAACTGTCAAACAAACCCTTGATGTCATTGCGGATTTGAGCGGGAAGCCGGCGCATCGGAGGGCGATCGCCCAAACCGTTAAGAGCGAGATATACTAGCAAATCCTGGCGGCGCTTGTCGGCGATTGTCTCCCAATCATCCGCATCCGTTGCTTGCAAAATCACCCTCCAAGCCCGGTTAAAACTGTGAAATTCCTCCTTAATTGGCGATTCTTCGGCTAATTCGCCCTTCACCGGAAGCCGGCCGCGATCGCTCACAAAAGCCATTAAAGGAGCGAGCATTTCCTCGTAATCCTCAAAACGCTTGACTTGCGATCGCACTCTGGGAGTCGCCAAGCGCGATCGAAATCGAGAAGCCCGAAAACCCTCACCCTCCGCCGCATCCCGAAACACAAAATAGATTCCCAAAGCCACAGGAATTGCATCAACATTTAAAACTTGATCGATATAAATTTTCAATTCTTCTTGTTCGTAATACTTCTGAAAAGTATTCCGAGAAGTGATCACCCCATCCCCGTAAGCAATTTGACCGCGATCCGGATCGTCAATCAAAACCTGAGCCGCCACCACCAATAAATTCTTAGTTAATTCCCAAGCATTCAGCAAAGCTTCTCGGCGTTCCGCCAAAGATTCAATCACATTAATTACATAACCAATATTCACAATATCCGCACTAATTTGCGGAGTATCCGGCTGATAGTACGGATCCCAACCAGCAGCACCATAACCCTCTCGGGCAATACATTTAACATCCCCACCGTAACCGCAACCGTAATCAAAAAAAGTCATCCCATCAACAAACAAATCAGATTCCAAAACCAGGCGCACAGGTTTAGAAATAGAGTTCCGCACCATCGCAGCTTTGTGCCGCTCTATCTTGGGAATTGATAACTCACTATTCTCCTGTTTCAAACGCTCGACAACATCATGATCGTGGATTTCAACACCGCAATATCCCAAATATTTAAGCCAACCATCGCGAGTGCCAATGACGCTTGTATTGTCCAGCAGTCCCCATCCTTCCTCGCAGCGAGTCAGCCGAGCAAACTTCTCGTAATTGGGATAATCTGGTGTCACAAAAGTTTCTTTGCGGTGCAAAACTGGTGGATTTTCGCTGTTGCTATAATCGAAATATTTAACTTCGCCTGTTTCTAGATTAATTTGGATGCTATTTTGCAAAGCAGGGTGAGCGTCCGTATCGAAATCGGGGTAAAAAAGATAAGATATTTTAGGTTGATTGAGGGAAAACTTAACTAAAGTTGCTTCATCAATATTTTCGAGATGGCGTCTGGCGCAATTTTCGTAAATTACCAGAACAGGATTGATTGCTGGTAAAGCCGAAATGTGAACGTAAAAAGCGGTAGGTAATTTTTTTCCTACTTTGCTTTCCCGACAAAAACGAGCTATTTTTGCTATCAGGCTATCAACAGAAAAGTCATTGATTTCGTCAGGCGGACACGGCACGGCATTTACAGAAGTTTCCCCAGAAATAGCATTGTTTTCAAGTAGCAAAAGTTCCCGAGCAAAATCCATCAAAGGCGTTGGCAGCGAGCCATTATTTGCTGGTGGTTCGCTATGTAAAACAGTGTTTGTTTCGGTATCGTCAGTCATGGCTAAACTAATCGATTTTTTTAATTAACCGCAGGCGTAGGGTGCGTCAGGGAGAATATTCTTTGTCTTTTGTTAACAAAATCCGTCCTGACGCACCCTACAATAACTGAGCCTACAATAATATCGTCTCCGATCGATTGCAATAAGTAAGGTTCGTAGTGTGGACTTTAGTCCGCAGTATGTTGCGGACTTTAGTCCACACTACGAACGGCACCCTACAATCACTATGCCGACACATTTAAAAACTTAAATGTTAACCAAACATTCGAGTTTCCACAAACTCTTGAACTCTAGCTAAATGACTCGACAAACTCGCTAATATGCTTTCAACCCTCTCAATAGTTGACAATCCAGAAGCTGGCGGTTGAGATTGAAAGCCTCGCGCCTGATGCTCTAATTGTGCTGCCAAATCCGACATCTGAGCAACTCCCACATTTGCAGAAGTTCCCTTGAGACGGTGAGCTTGATATTCCACAGTTTGCCAATCTTTAGCTTCTGCGGCTATTTTGGCAGCATCCACATCAGCTTGTGCGTTTCCCACAAATGCTTGCAAGAGTCGCTCGGGCAATTTGACATTAACCCGTCCGAGTTGCTGCAATCTGCTTTTATCGAACAGTCCGTCGCAGTCTGCGCGTTCCCAAGCTTGAAGTTCTATAGCCCTTGGTGCCGGCACAGCGACAGGCTTTGCTGCTTCCAAAACTTCTGGATAATTTGTTTCTAATTGAGGATTTTGTGCCAAATTAATACTTTTAACTCCATACTTATTTTTAAACTCAAAATTTTGGGATTCATATTTTTTCAGCGCCACGGCCAAAGCATCTAAATCGACAGGTTTGCTGAGATAATCATCCATCCCCGCAGCCAGACACTTTTCTCGTTCTCCCGGCATAGCGTGAGCCGTTAAAGCAATCACAAAAGTATGCCGATCGCCCTGTTCTCGTTCCCTTAACTTTTTTGTCGTTTCATAACCGTCAAGGATTGGCATTTGACAGTCCATCAACACCAAATCATAGCTTTTTTGTGCCAGCAAGTCCAGCGCTTCTTGACCGTTGGAGGCGCAGTCAGGATGATAGCCTAAAGCTGTCAACTGTTCGACAATAACTTGTTGATTGATCGGGTGGTCTTCCGCCAGCAATATTCTCATAGATGAGGGTGAATTGGGAGTAATATATCGAGAATTAACTCCTGGCAATTTGCAAGTATTAGCAGCCTCCAAGCTGTCAAAGTCTCCCGTTCCCTCAACCGATGCCAGCAAAGCTTCAAGCAAGCGGGAAGGCCGCACCGGCTCGATTAAATAGCTGCTAAAACCATGACAGCAAAGTGCTTCAGCTTTCGGCTGTTCCCGCCAAGCAGTCATGGCGATTAACGAGGTAAATGCGGAAGTCGATCGCACTTTTTGGGCAAATTCCTCAGCATCCAAATCCGGCATTTGCAAGTCCACCAGCACCGCATCGCAGCTTTTTTCGCCTGCCTCTGAATGCTCAGAATTGCTGCTATTGGCATTTTTCAACCAAGTCAAAGCAGCGGCAGCGGTTTCTGCTTCGCAGCAGCGGGCGCCCCAACTTTGAGCGAGCGATCGCACCGCCGCCCTCTTCAAAGCGCTTCCCGAGACTACTAACAGCTTCTTAAGAGCAAGTTCGCCAGTCTGAGGCTCAACTTGCAACTGTTTTTCCAAAGGTACAGCAAACCAAAATGTCGAACCGTTGCCGAGAAAACTGCGAACCCCAATCGCACCTCCCATCATTTCGACTAACTGCTTGCAAATAGCCAAACCCAAACCCGTGCCTCCGTAAGCCCTAGTTGGAGAAGCGTCTACCTGAGAAAAAGATTGGAACAGTTTTGCCTGCCCTTCCGGCGAAATTCCAATGCCAGTATCGCGCACCGAAAATAGCAAACTTTCTCCTTGTCTGCCGTCTGCCAATCGGTTGCCCCGTTTCACACTCACGTGAACTAAGACTTGACCGCGATCGGTAAATTTGATCGCATTTCCCGTCAAATTCAGCAATATTTGCTTCAACCTGCCCGAGTCGCCCACCAACTTTTTTGGCACCGCACTGTCAATTAAAAAATCCAATTCAAGACTTTTTTCCTCCGCCCAAGGTGCCACCATTTCTATCACCGATTCCAGGCAGATATCCAAATCAAAATCTGCCTTTTCCAGCCGCATTTCTCCGGCTTCTATCTTAGAAAAATCGAGGATATCATTAATCACGCTCAGCAAATGTTCGGCACTGCGGTAAATAGTCTGAGCCGACTCCCGCTGTTTTGGTTCCAGAGGAGCGCGCAGCAGCAATTGAGCCATGCCCAAAACGCCATTCATTGGAGTACGAATTTCGTGACTCATGTTCGCCAAAAACTGCGACTTTACCCGGCTCGCTTCTAGGGCAGTTTCCCGCGCTTCCACCAACTCATTAATCTTGTCGGCTACCATTACCATTCCCCCCACTTTGCCGTCGGGATTGTACCAAGGGTGAGCTGCCCAGCGCAGGTACATCACAGAGCCGTCTGCTCGTTCCCAAGCATCTTCGCTCACAGAAACTACCTCACCCTTTAACACATCTTGATACATCATTTTCCAGCGATTAGGCGTATCTGGAAACAATTCGTAATGACTGAGATTTGTCAGGGACTGCCACTCAAAATTAAATTGAGTCAGCCATTGGTGAGAGTTAGCTAAATAGCGCATTTGGGTATCGAACATCGCCATTGCTACCGGCACGCAGGTAATAATTTGTTTTAGTTGCTGCCGTTCTCTTTCTAGCGCGTCTTCGGCTTGTTTGCGATCGGTAATATCGCTAATCATGCCGGCCATCCGCAGCGCTTTTCCTTGGGAATTTCGCTGGGCTTTGCCCTGGGAAGTGCAGTAGCGGTAAGCTCCTGAGGAGTGCAGCAGCCGGAATTCTACATTGTAGTCGATCGCCCGATCTAAGTGAGCGGCGATCGCCCGGACGATGCCGTCCTTGTCCTCCGGGTGCAGGCGGCTGTAGAGAGCATCCATCGTACTGCCAAATTGATCTCGCACCAAACCGATAATTTCCAAAAGGCGATCGTTCCAATAAACCTCATTTTTACTTAAATCCCAATCCCAAATTCCATCGTTCACTCCCTCTAAAACTAACCTGTACCTTTCCTCGCTTTCCTTAAGTTGTTGACTGGCATGAAACGCCTGAGATTCGGCGCGGTAAACGCGAAGGGCATTCTGCAAACTGCGCGACAAACTCTCAGCAGACATTTTGCCTTTAGCGATATAATCAGAAGCTCCCGCCTTCATCAATTCCACAGCAATTTGTTCGTCGCCTTGCCCGGTAAGTACAATTAAGGGAACTTTCAGCCCAGCTTCCCGTACATTTTTTACTAAAGTCAGTCCGTCTCCGTCTGGCAAGCGGTAGTCTAGGAATACGCAGTCAAATTTGCAGTCAAATATCTGATTTAATAGCAGCGAATTGTCGGTTTCCTCAACCTCGCTTAGCTTTTGAGATGTATCTGGATGCGAGAGTTGTGCCGCTGCTCTACTAGAACTTTTCCTCACCGATAGTTTTGCCAGAGCATCGGCGCAGTCTTCGGCTTCAGTAATTTCTACCGAAACCTGAGCAGACTTGAGCGAGCGTTTGACCGCCATGCGATCGACTTCATCGTCATCAACTATCAGAATTTTGATAAGTTTGTCCATAACAACCGAATTGTAAATTAATCTGAAAAAAACTGCGGCATTCCAAAAGTATCTAAAACAAATGTACCGCTCCCAAAATCACAACAGCCACCTTGAAATTTTTCTGTTCTATTTTCTATGGTTTAGGGAATTTCGCTCAGCATCCAGTATCTGTTGAGGGTAGCCATAACTTCGACAAAATTAGAAAAAGTTACTGGTTTAAGAATATAACCCGCGACATTTAAATTATAAGCTTCTACCTTATCTCTATCTTCATTTGAAGTGGTGAGGACGATCACCGGAATCGACTTCAACTTTTCATCCAGCCGCAATTCTCGCAAAAACTCGATGCCGTTCATTTTCGGCATATTCAAGTCGAGCAAAATCAATCGGCGTGCTTGAGGCATTGCAGGCTCTGTTTTGCTTTCTTGGCGCAATATATGCAGAGCTTCTAATCCGTTTGCAGCCAAGTAGAGAGGGTTAACAATGTTATTTTTTTTGAACGCTCGCCGGACGTTCATCACATCCACCTCATCATCTTCTACCAAGAGGATATGAATTTTTTTGTCTTCCATAAATCAGCCATTTTACAGATGTTTTTTAAGCGCCAGTCTGTATGGTGAGTTTCATTCAGCACAGATCGCGAACCCAGCAGGTCTAATCTCTATTGTGCTTTGTCAAGAATCATTTATGCCTCAGCCGATCGCAGTATATATCTGGAGGCATACTCAGTTGACAGTTGACAGTTGACAGTTGACAGTTGACAGTTTAAAGCGACCTCTACCATTAAGCCCGAGGATTGAAGTAATAAATAGTCTGATTTTAATTTCTCCCGAGAAGGCGGGCCGGCTTTCAACTAATTATTTCTGGTAGTGGGTAGGAGGCATCTAACGGTGCAGTCGATCGGCAAAAACTCGCAAATAATACCAGTTTAAAAAAAAGAATGAAACTGTAAGTAAGCTCGAAACCTATACACGATCGGGCATTCCTTATCTAAAATCTCACATCTAAAATGGTATAATTTGCGATCGAGCTACGTTCAACAGTTGACAGTTGACAGTTGACAGTTGACAGTTGACCTCTGCCGAAAAGTCAGAGAATTGGAGTAATGAATAGTCTGATTTTAATTTCTCCGCCCAAGGGTTCCGGCTTTCAACCAATTCTTTCTGGTAAAATCTCAAACTCATCTATATTATTAATCGCCATGTCAGCCGATCGCAAACTCTACGAAGGCAAAGCCAAAATCCTATACTCCACCGAAGACAGCGAAATTTTGCTGACTCATTTCAAAGACGACGCCACAGCGTTTAACGCCCAAAAACGGGGCAGCATCGCCGGCAAAGGCGAAATTAACTGTGCCATATCTGCCCACCTGTTTCGGATGCTGGAAGCCAAAGGCATTCCCACCCACTTCATCGACACGCCTGCCCCCAACCAAATGCGAGTCTGCCGCGTCGGCATCTTGCCCTTAGAAGTCGTCGTCAGAAACATTGCCGCCGGTAGTCTTTGCAAACAAACCGGAATTGCGATCGGTACAATTATCAATCCCCCGCTGGTGGAATTTTATTACAAAAACGACGATCTGGGAGACCCGCTGCTAACCCGCGGCAGATTGCAGTTAATGCAGCTAGCCACCCCCGAACAAGTAAAGCAACTGTCCATCGCCGCCCGTGAAATTAACGAAATACTCAAAGAATTTTTTACCCAGTGTGGCATCACCCTGGTAGACTTCAAACTGGAATTTGGGATCGACCAACATCAAAATCTGATCCTGGCTGACGAAATCAGTCCCGACACTTGTCGCCTCTGGGACAACGCAGAAACTGACCCCGACGCCCGCGTGATGGACAAAGACAGATTCCGCCGCGACTTGGGCTCGGTAGAAAGCGCTTACCAACAAGTTCTCCAGCGGGTTCTAGCTCAGAAAGTCTAGAGGCTGGAAATGCGCTAGAATTGCACAGTTTGTACTTGTACTCTTGTACGTTCGGTGTCAGCAATCAGCGGTGAACAGTCATGAATTAGCGGTCAGTAGATTTTCCATTTTTCGATTAGAGATTTACTTCACAGATTAATCTGGGAGGTTGAACCCTTAGTCTAAAATTTGGGGAACACCACGAAAGCCTTGCGGGAGTATATAAACAGTTGACAGTTGCACAGTTGACAGCATTAATCAGTTGACAGTTGACAGTTGACAGTTGACAGCGTTAATCAGTTGACAGTTGTTTCTAATGACTAATAGCGTTCGCGAGCGGGGACAGCACTAATGACTAAGGACTAATGACCAACGACTAATGACTAACGACTAATGACTAATGACTATATAAAGTCGTGTGTGTGATTGCCAAAAAGAGTGAACAAAAATGCGCTTATCTGCTGTATTGGTGGCAGTTTTTACTGTCTCAGCAACCTTCGGATTGTCAAATTCGGCAAGTGGTCAAACATCCTACTCTGAATCAACAGAGGAAGCTTTGGCTGCCGTTCCTTCCGCCCCGTCGATCGAATTACCCGATCGCCCCGTTCCAGAATTAACCAAAAATTCTCCTCAAAACCGCACAGCAGCTAACAACAGCCCAGCGGCTGCCCCTCGCAGAGGAGAAGACGATCGCGAACCTCCAAACCGAGTCACAGAACCAGTAACTCCGGTTTCGCCCGCACAGGTGCAACTCCAACCTGAGATTGCATCCAATCCGGTCGGCTCTAGCAGCCAAAATGCCCTGCCAGAGGCACAAGCGGCTAGCCCGCTCCCCCCCTCGGAGACGGGTGTTTCGCCCGCCTGGGTTTCCGTAGAGCCTCGGAAACAGGACGAATCAGGGGCGATCGTCCAAAACGCCCAAGTTTCTCCCAAACCAGGCCAGGATGAATCAGGGGCGATCGCCCAAAACGCCCAAATTCCGCGCAGACCGGCCCCGGCTAGACCGGCCCCGACCAGACCGGCCCCGACCAGACCGCCGGCTAACACCCTTCCGACATTGCCCTCGGGCCCAGGAACACCGCAGCCCAGACCAGCCCCCGCACCAGCCGGGGCAGCAGAACCGCAAGTGCTAGTTGCCGAAGTTACCGTTACCGGGGCAACCGGAGACCTGGCAAGCGAGATTTACCGAGTCATCAGCACCCAACCGGGACGCACGACTAACCGCACCCAACTGCAACAAGACATCAACGCTATTTTTGCCACAGGCTTTTTCAAAAACGTGCGCGCAGTCCCGGAAGACACCCCCTTGGGCGTTCGGGTGAGTTTTATCGTGCAGCCAAATCCTGTGCTACAGGGAGTGAAAATCACCGGTCAGCAAGTTCTGCCCCAAAGCGTAATTGACGATAGCTTCCGCGATCAGTACGGCAAAATTCTCAACCTCCGCCGCTTTGAGGAGGGAGTGAAAAAAATTAATGCCTGGTATCAAGAAAACGGCTATGTTTTGGGCCAAATCACTGATGCGCCACAAGTAGCAGACGACGGCACTGTCACCTTGGTAGTGGCAGAAGGTCAAATCGAATCCGTTGATGTTCGCTTCCTGAACAAGGAGGGAGAGGCAACGGATGCGACCGGTCAGACGATCGGAGGTAACACCCGCCGCTATGTCATCACCCGCGAAGTACAACTCAAGCCCGGAGACATCTTTAACCGCACCAAGGCGGAAAGGGATTTGAGGCGAGTGTTTGGTTTGGGGATTTTTGAAGACGTGCGGCTGGCTTTGGAACCGGGAACGACTGACCCCCGCAAGGCAAGGGTAATTGTCAACGTCATTGAGAAAAATACTGGTTCTCTGGCTGCGGGTGCGGGTTTGAGCTCCGCGACGGGTTTGTTCGGTACGGTGAGTTACCAGCAGCAAAACTTGAACGGTAGGAACCAAAAATTGGGGGCTGAAGTACAAATCGGGGAACGCCAAACCCTGTTTGACTTGAGTTTTACCGATCCCTGGATTGCGGGCGATCCTTACCGGACTTCTTTCACGGCTAATATTTTTAGAAGGCGATCGATCAGCGTGATTTTTGACGGCGGTGAAAGGGAAGTTAGATTGCCAAATGACGATCGACCCCGCATCGTCCGCACCGGTGGCGGCATCAACTTTACTCGTCCCTTGTCGCGGAATCCTTTTGCAGATTCTGAGTGGACAGCTTCACTCGGTTTGCAATACCAGCGAGTCTCAATTACCGATCGCAAAGGCCGTCGCGAATCAGAGGATCAACTCGGCAACCAATTAAGTTTTAGCGATTCCGGCAGCGACGACTTGACAACAATCCAAGCAGGTGCTGTGCGCGATCGGCGCAACGACCCCCTCCGCCCCACCAGCGGCTCCCTGCTCAGATTTGGGATGGAACAATCTATTCCTGTAGGTTCCGGCAGCATCTTGCTCAACCGAGTGCGCGCCAGCTACAGCTTTTACCTACCAGTCAAGTACACTAACTTTTCCCCCGGCCCCCAAACCCTGGCATTTAGCTTGAAAGCCGGCACCATATTCGGAGATTTGCCTCCCTACGAAGCCTTTGCCTTGGGTGGTGCCAACTCTGTACGCGGATACAACGAAGGCGACATCGGAGCCGGCCGCAGCTTCCTAGAAGGCAGCGTGGAGTACCGTTTCCCGATTATTTCGTTTATCGGCGGAGCGCTATTTTTGGATGCAGGCACCGATTTGGGTACGGGCAATGATGTCCCCGGCGATCCGGCTGGTGTTCGCAGAAAGCCCGGTAGCGGTTACGGTTACGGCCTCGGCGTGCGGATTCAATCTCCTTTAGGCCCGATCCGGATCGATTACGGTATCAACGACAGCGGCGACAATCAAATTCACTTTGGGATTGGTGAAAGATTCTAATTACAGTTGACAGTTGACAGTTGACAGTTGACAGTTGTCAGTTGTCAGTTGTCAGGAAAGCAGTTGGCAGTTCCACTGGTCAACCAGATGGGTCAGCTCTGCCTTCGTTTTTCCTTCACCACCTACGCGAGGCAGAGCCTCTAGATATGGGTTCCCAGGCAGAGTCCGGGAACCAGTTACCACAAACAACTGACAACTGACTAATGACAACTGACTAATGACTATTCACACTCTAAAATCTGAATTTGAACTGTCGGGAATTGGTTTGCACAGCGGCGAACAAACTCGCGTCCGAGTCTTGCCCGCTGCGGTGGGAGAAGGCCGCTATTTTGTCAGAATTGACTTGCCCGGTGCTCCGATAATTCCGGCAACAATTGAGGCGGTTTGTCAGACTGCACTTTCTACTGAACTGGCTGGTGCGGCAGGTGCTCAAATTCGCACTGTAGAGCATCTATTAGGCGCTTTGGCGGGGATGGGAGCGGATAATGCTCGAATTGAGGTTGATGGGCCGGAAGTACCGCTGCTGGACGGTTCGGCTCGGGTTTGGGTGGAGACGATCGCCCGTAGCGGCCTAATTGCTCAAGAATCCCAGGAAGATCCAAATCCCTCATTCGTCCTGACTGAGCCGATTTGGGTGCGTCACGGCGATGCTTTTGCCGCCGCCTTACCGTCGGCTCAAACTCGGTTTAGTTACGGAATTGATTTTGAGGAACAGGCGATCGGCAATCAATGGTACAGTTGGTCGCCAGAGGTAGAAAGTTTTGCTAGCGCGATCGCCCCAGCCCGCACTTTTGGACTGGCCCGCCAAGTTGAACAATTGCGACAAGCAGGTTTGATCAAAGGTGGTACCCTAGAGAACGCCCTAGTTTGCGATCGATCCGGCTGGCTCAACCCGCCCTTGAGATTTGCTAACGAACCAGTGCGCCATAAAATCTTAGACTTAGTAGGCGACCTCAGTCTGCTGGGAACTTTGCCAAAAGCTCATTACTTGGCCTACAAAGCCAGTCACAACCTGCACGTCCAACTTGCCAAAGCCCTGAACTCCCAAGTTTCAGCCGTGCTACAGACAAGTTAGAAAAGGTTCCAGGCAATATACAGTTATAGTTTGCAGTTACAATTCACAACCCAAAACGCGATCGCTTGCGTTTATGTAGCAACGGCCAAAGCATTTAGAACATTCTCAATTGCTGAAACCATTGCAGTGAATCTGTTCTATCGCGACGATAACTAAAGCCTTCCTTCTTACTTCTTCCGACTTCGATGGGACTTCCATCCGTTACATCCGTTACAAAATCCGTTGCCGAACTTCCTTCTTTCATACCACACTCAAAAGTCCTTCAAGCAATGTCCATGCTGACTGAAGTTAACACCATCCCTACTGCTAAATCCGAATCCGTTTCCACAGAAAACGATGATAATTCTCCAGCGGTAAAATCTACTTTTACTCTCGAAGAAATCCAGAAAATATTACCTCACCGCTATCCTTTTGCACTCGTAGACAGGATAGTTGATTACGTGCCGGGAGTGCGGGCTGTAGGAATTAAAAATGTGACTTTCAACGAACCACATTTTCAAGGGCATTTTCCCGGAAGACCAATTATGCCCGGTGTCTTAATTGTTGAAGCGATGGCTCAAGTTGGCGGTATCGTTCTCGGTCAGTTACCGGAAATCGAGCAGGGATTGTGGATGTTTACCGGCATTGATAAAGTCAAATTCCGCCGTCAGGTTGTACCGGGCGATCGGTTGCTGATGACTGTAGAATTGCTCTGGGTAAAACGCCGCCGCTTCGGAAAAATGCAGGCGATCGCAGAAGTGGACGGACAAAAAGTTTGTGAAGGAGAATTGACGTTTTCGATGGTAGATTAAATTTGTTATTGGTTATTGGTTATTGGTTATTGGTGATTAGTTGTTTGGGAAAATTCATTTCTGATGACAACTGATAACTGACAATTGACGGAACTACTGATACTAAATTCTGGTTTGTTACTCCTTGATGATTGGGCGATTGAAATCGCTACTATACAAGCGAAGTCCGCCTCCGCAGACTAAGAAATAAACGGGGTATTTAAGCTTGGTTTGGTATAAAAACTGAAAACTGAAAACTGAAAACTGAAAACTGAAAAATGCTTACTTTGATTCACCCAACTGCTGTGATTCATCCCCGCGCCGAAGTGCACCCGACTGTAGAAGTGGGCGCCTATGCTGTAATTGGGGAAAGAGTGAAAATCGGGCCGGAGACTAAGATTGGTGCCCATGCAATTATCGACGGGCTAACAGAAATAGGTGCTCGCAATCAAATTTTCCCTGGTGCGGCGATTGGTTTGGAACCTCAAGATCTAAAATATGAGGGTTCTCTGACTAGGGTGACAATTGGCGATAACAATGTGATTCGGGAATACGTGACAATCAACCGCGCTACTGGAGCGGGCGAAAGCACTAAACTCGGCAATAATAATATGTTGATGGCTTACGTTCATGTAGGTCATAATTGCGATATTGCCGATCGAGTAATCATTGCCAACGCTGTAGCCCTGGCCGGACACGTCACAATTGAGTCCCAAGCCCGACTCAGCGGGGTTTTGGGCGTTCACCAGTTTGTCCGCATCGGCCGCTTGTCCATGATTGGTGGCTTGAGCAGGATCGATCGAGATGTACCTCCCTATATGCTAGTTGAGGGGAATCCATCGCGAGTGCGAGCTATCAACAAAATAGGCCTCGAACGCGCAGGTTTAACCCCAGAAGATTTGCTAGTTTTAAAGAAAACTTTTCGGATTTTATACCATTCTGGCTACACTCTCGATCGAGCTTTGGAACAGTTGGATTTGTTGCCGGAAAATCACCACTTGCAGCACCTGCGGAGATTTGTGCAACAGTCTGTAACCAAAGGGCGGCGCGGTTTGATTCCTGGTAAAAAGTGAATGAGGTAGAATAAATATATTGTTTGTAGTAAGGACTTTAGTCCTTATTAGCTAAAAGTCGCGTCAGAGAGGACTGAAGTCCGAAGGATCGAACCTATGAGTAGTTAGCTGTTTGTTTGTAGTAAGGACTTTAGTCCTTATTAGCTAAAAAACGCGTCAGAGAGGACTAAAGTCCTCACTACAAACCGATGAGAGAGAGGACTGAAGTCCTCACTACAAACCGATGTGAGAGAGGACTGAAGTCCTCACTACAAACCTATGGATTTTATGAAAATTTTTATTAGCACTGGGGAGGTTTCTGGCGATTTGCAAGGAGCTTTGTTAGTTGCAGCTTTAAAACGTCACGCTGTCGCCGCTGGTTTGGAGTTAGAAATAACCGCATTGGGTGGCCCTCGTATGGCTCAGGCTGGCGCTACTATTTTAGGCGATACTCTGGGTATTGGTTCTATGGGTATTATAGAATCTGTGCCTTATATTTTGCCAACGATCGCAGTTCAGCAAAAAGCTAAACAATATCTCAAAAAATTCCGTCCCGATGTTGTTGTATTGATTGATTATTTGACTCCCAATCTCGGTATTGGTAGCTACATTCGCCGCTGTTTGCCCGATTTACCTGTGGTTTGGTACATCGCACCTCAAGAATGGGTTTGCTCGATTTCTCCTCGCAATACGGATCTGATTGTCAATATTGCCGATCGCATTTTGGCAATTTTCCCCGAGGAAGCTACTTATTATCGCGCTAAAGGCTCTCAAGTCAGTTGGGTTGGTCATCCTTTGGTGGATAGAATGCAATCTGCGCCCAGTCGGGAAGTTGCCCGCAAAACTTTGGGAATTGAGCCGGAACAGGTGTCAGTCGCTCTAATTCCGGCTTCTAGAAAGCAAGAACTCAAGTACCTGATGCCGGTGATATTTGAGGCTGCTCGCATTATTCAAGCTAAATTGCCGCAGGTTCATTTCTGGATTCCGGTTTCTCAAGCGGCTTTCCGCAGCAAAATCGAAAAAGCGATCGAGAATTACGGTTTGCGGGCTACTTTGTTGGAAAATCACAATCTGGAAATCTTGGCTGCTGCCGACTTTGCGATCGCCAAATCTGGTACTGTTAATTTGGAATTAGCTTTGCTGGGCGTTCCGCAAGTTGTCGCCTACCGCGTCAGTCGCATTACGGCGATGATTGCCCGCCACCTGCTGAAATTGTCGATTCCTTTTATCTCTCCGCCCAATTTGGTGCAAATGAAGCAGATCGTTCCGGAGTTGCTGCAAGACGAGGCTACTGCCGAAAATATAGTTTTCCACGCCCTGGAATTGCTCCAAAATGCCGATCGACGCCAGCAAACTTTGACCGATTATCGCCAAATGCGCGAAACTCTGGGAGATGTCGGTGTGTGCGATCGCGCTGCTGCCGAAATAATCAAAAATGTTAAAATAAATACAGCTTCTTAAAACAAATTTTAGTATTGAAATATTATGTCAAGCTATCGGAAAAAGCGACCGATCGCTGTTGATTTATTTGCAGGCGCAGGCGGCATGACGCTGGGCTTTGAACAAGCAGGTTTTGATGTACTTGCTTCAGTCGAAATTGACCCCATCCACTGCGCTACCCACGAGTTCAATTTCCCGATGTGTTCTGTATTGTGCAAAGATGTCTCAGAGCTGACTGGAGCAGAAATTCGGCAAAAATCTGCGATCGGCAAGCGCGAAATCGACGTAGTAATCAGCGGTTCGCCCTGTCAAGGATTCTCGCTGATGGGGAAGCGCGATGTCGGCGATCCGCGAAATTCTCTAATTTTCCACTTTCAGCGCTTAGTTTTGGAGCTCAAACCCAAGTTTTTTGTAATGGAAAATGTGCCGGGAATTGTCGCAGGCGAACACAAAGAACTCCTGAATCTTTTAATTAGCTCTTTTCTGGAAGCAGGCTATCAAGTAGAAGAAAACTATCAAGTTCTTAACGCCGCTCACTACGGAGTACCGCAAGCTCGCAAACGATTGTTTCTGATTGGTTGCAAAAAAGACTACGATCTGCCAAACTATCCTCAGCCAACTACTTTTTTGCCTAAAAAGAAACTTCCTCAACGCTATAAAAAAGTTAATTTACCTGCGGTTCCGACAGTTTTGGATGCGATTGGAGATTTGCCGGAAGTAGAAAAGTATAGCGAGTTGCTACACCGAGATTGGGTAATGGTGGAGTACGGAAAGTGCAGCAGCGATTACGCGAGTTTTTTGCGCGGATTCGATGATTTTGAGAATGATTATGCTTACGATCGCCAGTACGATCGACAAATCCTCTCATGCAGTCGGCGCACCAAACATTCTCCCGAATGTATCGAAAGATTTGCAGCCGCAGCCTACGGCGAAAAAGAGCCGATCAGCCGTTTTTACAAGCTTCACCCCGACGGAGTTTGCAACACTCTCAGGGCTGGAACCGACAGGGCGAGGGGCGCTTATACTTCGCCAAGGCCAATTCACCCGATCGCGCCTCGGTGCATTACAGTCAGAGAAGCAGCGCGATTGCATTCCTATCCTGACTGGTTTAGATTTCACGTCACAAAATGGCACGGTTTTCGCCAAGTCGGAAATTCTGTACCGCCACTATTGGCGAAAGCTGTAGCATCGCAGATTATTAGCGCTTTGGGTGTAAAACCAATTAAGCCGAGTTTCAAGCTTTCAAGTGGAGAAGATTCGTTACTTAAACTAAATTGGTCGGAAGCAGAAAAATATTATCTACAAGGTTCGTAGTGAGGACTTTAGTCCTCAGAAAAATATAAGGACTAAAGTCCTCACTACAAACATTAAAAATCAACTTCCAATCTTCCTTTTAATAAATAAGCAGCCATTTGGCCCTTACCTTTGATATTGATTAAACCGCGTTTTTCAAAATCATACTTGTCTTCTATAAGCAAATAAGTTGCGTCGGAAATCTGAATTCCGTCCGGGATACCGTGAGATTCCATGCGGGAAGCGGTATTTACCGTATCGCCCCACAAATCATAAATAAACTTTTTTGTCCCGATGATTCCGGCTACCACTGGGCCCGAATGAATGCCGATGCGGATGCTAATACTGAGGCCGAACTCTTCTCTGTATTTGACTATGGCTTCTTGCATATCGATCGCCATTTCCGCGATCGCATCTCCATGATCTGCTCTCGGATTTGGCAACCCCGCCACTACCATATAAGAGTCGCCAATTGTCTTAATTTTTTCTAAACCGTGTTTTTCGGCGAGATCGTCGAACTTGGAAAATATATCGTTGAGTAAATGTACTAATTTTTTGGGCGATATTGATGCCGACAACTGGGTGAAGCCAACAATATCCGCGAACATCACGCTAACTGCTGCGAATTCGTCGGCGATTACACCTTGTTCTTTTTTTAATCTTTCGGCGATCGCCTCTGGCAATATATTTAACAGCAACTCCTGGGATTTTTTTTGTTCTATCTCTAATTTGACTAGATAATCCTGCATGGTTTGATAGGCAAGATTCCTTTCCAGCAGGTGCATATAAGCTTTGGAGTGATAGCGAATTCTAGCAATCAGTTCGACTGGATTGGGCAGTTTTACTAAATAATCGTTAGCACCCAAGGAAAATGCTTGCGCTTTTAGTTCCGCTTCTTCTTTACTGGAGAGCACAATCATCGGAATGTCTCGCGTCAGCGAATTCCCTCGAAAAAAGCGCAGCAACTGCAATCCATCTATTTCTGGCATTACTAAATCTTGGAGGATGACTGTTGGCTTTACCTCTAATGCTTTCTTAATTGCTTGAGCTGGATCGTTACAGTAATAAAATTTAATGTCTTTTTCATTAGCAAGCATTCGGCGCACCGCTTCGCCGATCATTTCCTGATCGTCAATCAGTAAAACTGTAACAGTGTATTCGGTCAAGCTAGATATTTTTTTGCTTTCTGAATTTAAAGGTAAATTTAAGTCAATAGAGTGACGGCTTCTCTCCAATTTGAGGTTACTGAGAATGGCGCTATCTCTGGCGGTAACTGGGTTTTTCCCATTGTTTCCCCTATCCTCAAACTTCAACTTTACCACGTTGCAGTTGACTATTTGACTTTCTCGTTGATTTAGTGTACAACTGCGATCGAATTCAATAGCCTGAGAGTGAGTTAATTTCATAACTAGATCGGGCAACGGCCATTGTCTGGAGAGGATCGAAACTTTTACTTAAATATTTTCTAAGTGTCAATAGCGACCCGGTATTATTTAAGTACGCTTACCAGGTGATAATACCAGGTTGGTAAAGTCTTATCCGCTGATTTTTGTAAAATCTTTACACAGCCTAGCACGCTTGACATTGATTGCAAGGGCGACGATCGCTAATTGTTGGGTCAGCCGGCTGCTGCTTGCTAGCAGGTGCCCGGTAACCACAGCATTCCGTGAAATTACAGACTTCTGGCAAGATACACGCGCGATCGCGCTCCCAAAACATCACCCCAATAGATTGATTATGATCGCTG
The DNA here is from genome assembly GCF_020883045.1 of Microcoleus sp. CAWBG58. NCBI lineage: Bacteria > Bacillati > Cyanobacteriota > Cyanophyceae > Oscillatoriales > Microcoleaceae > Microcoleus > Microcoleus sp. CAWBG58. The sequence goes on from NZ_JAHRFA010000022.1 coordinate 39,520, forward strand.
AGAGTCTGGCACGACCTCGGCCATTGTGCTCAACAACTTAAGCCTTATGGCCCAAACATCTCTAGTATTTTCTACACGAGATATTTCATGCAGGCTGGGGCGATCGCCTCGATCGGCAAAACCTGCACAGCCGCATTCAAATCAGCAGCAGCTTTCGGCATCCCGTAAACTACTGATGTAGCGCGGTCTTGGGCGATCGTGTGCCAGCCTGCCGATCGCAAAACTTTGAGCCCTTTAGCGCCGTCTTTGCCCATACCGGTTAACAGCACTGCCACCCCTTTGCCCGGCCAGTATTGAGCGACACTCTCAAAAAAAGTGTCCACTGAAGGGCGGTAAGGATATTCTAAAGGTTCTTTCGTATACTTAAGTGTTAAATTCGATTGTAATACTAAGTGGTCGTTAGTCGCGGCAATTATCACCTTACCGACTTCCAAAGGTCGATCGGCAACTGCGACACTCACCGACAACTTACTTTTTTGACTCAGCCAATCTGCCAAACCAGGAGCAAACTCAGCATCTACGTGTTGGACGATCGCCACAGCCGCCGATAAATTGGCAGGTAAAGCCGATAGCAGAGTTGCCAAAGCTTGGGGCCCGCCAGTCGAAGAGCCGATCGCCAGCAGCGGCGGAGTCAAGCATTTGGGAGTTGCGCTGTGAAATAAAGAAGTCGAGTTACTTTTGCCAATCAATCTAGCAACTTTAGAAATAGTTTTTAACAACTCCATACCGCCGCTTGGGGAATTGCCCATCAACCCCAAAATTGGCGTATTAATAGCATCCAGAGCTCCATATCCCATAGCTTCAAAAACCCTGCCCGCATTACCTGTCACCGAAGATGTCACTAGCAGAATCGCGCAGGGAGATTGCTTCATGATCAGGCGCGTCGCCTCAACACCATCCATCACCGGCATGATCAAATCCATCAAAATCACATCCGGTGTATTGCGGGCGCACTTTTCCACAGCTTCGGCCCCATCCGCCGCTATCCAAATAATTTCATACTCCGGTACCGTCACCAAAACTCGGCGCAAAGCTTCAGCAGCAATCAACGTGTCGTTGACGATCGCTATTTTCATGTTGAAATTGCTCATAGTTAATTAATTTTAGGTTGCGGGTAGTTGCCGGAGCCTACCGATTCATTTTTTTTGCCGAATTTTCTTTAAAATAAAACTTGTACTGTGCCGTCGATTTTAGATGTTAGATTTTAGATTTATTTCACAGATGAATCTGGGAGATTGAACTGCGATCTAAAATTTGCAGTGCTCTACGACGATTGTCGGGGGCTTGTATAAGTTTTTGGGCATTTGAACGGCAATATAGTTGCTCCAGTGCCGACCGCATTGCACCGGCTGACGCACCCTAACTATTTATACCACATTGGGGTTTAATTTTTAATTCTTATTTTTTTACCATAAAGAATTGGTTGAAAGCCTCTCCCCGATCGGGAGAAATTAAAATCAGACTATTGATTACCCCAATCCTCTTCCTTCTAGGTAGAGGTCGCTCTCAAACTGTCAACTGTCAACTGTCAACTGTCAACTGTTGAAGCTATTTTTTCTAAGCCTCACCGATTAAATCAACCACCGCATTTAACAGCGTATCGTCGTGAAAACTGCTTTTAGTTAAATAATAATCCGCTCCCACTTCCAATCCTCTGATTCTATCTTGCTCGCGGTCTTTGTAAGAAACAATAATTACCGGAATCGACTTTAGCGACGAATGATTTTTAATTTGACTGACCAGCTCGATCCCCGTCATGCGCGGCATATCAACATCGCTAATTACCAAATCAAACTGCCCGGTACGCAGAGCATTCCAACCATCCATACCATTAACAGCTATTTCAACCTCATATCCTTGATTTTCTAAAAGTTTGCGCTCTACTTCTCGAACAGTAATTGAATCATCTACTACCAAAACGCGCTTGCGAGTTGTTGATTCAGCAGTTTGTTCGGTTTTACTAACTTTCTGTAACAGACTTTCAGCCAGCAGTTTATCAGTCGATCGCACCAAATCTTCAACATCGACAATCAGCACCGGCGCACCGTCTTCCATAAAAGCAGCCGCGCTGATATCCGCTACCTTACCCAAACGCGGATCTAAAGGCCTGACAACTAAATCGCGTTCGCCCAGAAACTTATCCACAGCTAAACCATAACTGCTAGAGCGATCGCTCACAATGATCACCGGCAACAAATCCAACTTCTCGGATGGCGCAGCCAACTCCAACACCTGATAAGCTGTCACCAAACCAATGTTTTGGTTGTCAAGAGTAAAATACTGTCGGTTTTCGGCGATCGCAATATCAGCAGACTCAACCATCACAATGCGATCGATCCGAGTCAGCGGAAAAGCATAAGGTTCCCCCGAAATTTCCACCAACAGCGTCCGAATTACCGACAGAGTTAGCGGCAACTGCAAATGAAAACTCATACCTTTTTCCGGCACAGATGTCGCCCGGAGAATGCCACCAACCTCCTGCACCATACTTTGCACAATATCCAAACCAACACCGCGGCCCGAAATTTCCGTCACTTGACTAGCAGTAGAAAAACCAGGCAAAAACAGAAAATCCATCAATTCCGGTTCAGTCAATTTCGCAGCCATTTCCGCACTTACCATACCTTTCGTGACAATTTTTTGGCGGAGTTTTTCCGGTTCTATTCCTTTTCCATCATCCGAAACGGTAATTGATAGCATCCCGCCCCGATGTGCAGCTTCCAGTCGGATCGTACCTTCCGCCGATTTTCCCGCAGCCAAACGTGCGTCTGGGAGTTCAATACCGTGGTCAAGAGCGTTACGCAAAATGTGTGTTAGCGGTGCTTCTAATTTTTCTAAAATATCTCGATCTACCTGAGTAGATTTGCCAACAACTTCAAATTTCACTTGCTTACCCAACTGTCTCGCCAAATCTCTCAGCATTCGCCCAAAAGCTGAAACGCCGTCAGCAAACGGTCGCATATTGCTGGCAATAACTTCTCGGTACAAGCGATCGGACAAGTTGGCAGAACGGCGGGCAAACAGTTCTAGTTCGTTGAGGCGATCGGACAAAATATGGCGGCAATCATTAGCTTTTTTGCGAGCACTGCTGAGATAATCTTCCGATCGCTGATCCAGAACAGAATCGCTTAAAGATTCCTGCAATTTCTCCAATAAATTATAAAGTTGTCCTTGGTTTTTTCTAAGTTTTAATAATGAATCAGCAAACGGTTGCAGCCATTTTGCTTCTACTAAAGATTCGCCCGCCAAACCCATAATCCGGTTTAAATTTTCCGCATTTACTCGCACTACGCGGTCAGCGGTTTTAGGCTTTTGAGCGTTTTCCCTGAGATTTGAAGGTGCAGGTTTGGCGCTAACAATTTTAGTCGGTCGTTGCTCTACAGCTACTGCTGTAGAATTGGCAGCAGGGGAAATTCGATCGCTATTTTTTGTGCGTTGGGAAGCATTATCTTGAGGTTTTGGTTGTGGTGTCGGGGTTGTTTGGATACTCGTTACTTCGGCAGATTTTTGTGAAACAACTGCCGCAGTTGTTGCCGATTGTTTAGTTGTTAATAATTCAAAAATCTTACTTATATCTGCGACAATATTATCTATTCCTGCCTCTTTTTCTGCCAGCCAAGATTCGATTTCCACTGCCGGAATTTCCTGCATATTTACCAGAATATTTACTCCAGCGAGCAGGGTGTCAATTTGACTGGGATTTAAGCTAGATTTGTGCTTCTGAAGTGCCACAAATGTATCTTCTATCGCCTTCGCAAGTTTAACAACTTCATGGAACTGAACTATTCTGCCAGCACCTTTTATTAAATGAGCGGATTTAACAAGGGAGTCTAAGTCTAAATATTCATTGGGGTCATTTTTGAGCGAGAGTAAAGTTTGGTTTAATAGTATTGATTGTGCTTCTACTTCTGTGGCAAATAAAGCTAACATCGATAAATCAGTTTTAAGCAGCCGAGTTTCTGGACTTTCAACCTGTGGCAAATCGGGCAATATTTCATGAGTAATATCAGAATTGAATTGTACGTGGTCTGTTATTTCTGCGGTAAAATCAACAGGTAATTGCGGCTCCCATTCCGGCAGAATTTCTGTTTCAACAATGGTCTCTTGTTCTATTGTTTCTGCTTCATCTGGGCTGCCCAAATCTAATTGTTCGTTATTGATAATTGCTAAGATGGCAGTTTCTAAGGTTTCAATTTGCGATCGATTAACCGGGAACCAATTTTCGATCTCGGTTTCCGGAATCTGGCTGATTTGGGCCAAAAGGTCGATCGCCCGCAGCATCACATCAATCTTATCAGGTGAGTCTAGGGCGATCGAGCCAGCCTGCGCCGCCACAAAGCAATCCTCCATCATGTGAGCGATTCGCACCGCAGCATCTAGTCCCACAATCCGCGCCGCGCCCTTGAGCGAGTGGGCCGCCCGCATCAAAGATTCCAGTTCAGCAGGAGAATTCGGGTTATTTTCCAATACCAAAATGTTCTCATTTAATACTGCTACTTGAGTGTCCGCCTCCATGCGAAATAAATCCATCATGGAGAAATTGCTCATATCTTGGTTTGCCATTTTTTATTAATCCTTAATAAGTGATATGAATTCCGGTTGCACCGTCAGGTGATTGTTAACTGTTGACTGTTAACTGTTGACTGTTGACTGTTGACTGTTGACTGTGGGACTCTTAATCGGAAAAATGATGGTGATTGGCTCTTCACTGTTGACTCGATTTATAATTTTGATGCTACCAGATTTGATATAAGACGGAAGTTCGGCAACAGATTGTGTAAATGATTTAACGGATGAATGTTGAAGGAAGATAGAAACAAGCTTTTCTGCTCGTTCTCCAAGCTGATAAACGCAGATAAACGATAATTAATCTTTTTTATACTGCAAGCAGTTATTTTTTTTTACAATGCCCAATGCCCAATCCCTCCGCTACGCTCCGCCCAATCCCTCCGCTACGCTCCGCCCAATGCCCAATTTATCAGATAATCTTCTTATTCAACGTATAAAACAGCAAATCATCATCCAGATAACAAACACTTTGCCCCTGCCAACTGATAATCCCTTTAGTATAAGTTTCTGGCACTTTAGAAACAGTAGATGGAACATTTCTGATTTGTTCCGGGAGAATGCGGTGAATGCCGTAAATTTCATCCACCCCAAACACCCAGCGACTGCCTTCTCTCTCAATAACTACCATCCTTTCGTAAACAACAGGACTAATATTTTGTCGGCTAGCATCTGCTGCTTCCAATCCCAAAAGTGCTTTTAGCGAAATGCACAACTGGATTTCGCCGCGAATATTCACCAAGCCAATAAGTATATTATTGCTGCGGTGTGGCAAAGTGTGGATAACAGAGATCTGCGTCACTTCCTTAAACAGCGCCGCCGGTAAAGCCAACCATTCGCCGTTAAGCCTAAAAATACCTACAGATATAGTACCCGCAGCCGTGACGGCGTTAGTTACTCCTTGACTCGATCGCAATAAATTAGTCCACTCTTCCAGATATCCAGTCGGTAATTGCTGTTCCAGCAAACTCCGGCCCGCGTCGGAATAGACGGGACAGTTGCGGCAGTGAATAAATGTTTTTAATTGAGGACAAGTCCGATCGCCCCCAACTCCGATCCGATTCCAGCAATCATCAGTCATTCGATTTTAGATTTTAGATTTTAGATTTTAGATTTTAGTTTGTAGGGTGTGCACCACGCACCAGTTGATTTAACTAACCGTAGGGTGGCCAGCGGGGGGAAATGCTTAGTTTTGCGATCGCATTCAGGCTTCGACCGCACCCTACAATAACTATTGTACAAAAAAATAGATTTTAGACTGAGCCTTGCTACACCTTTTATTCTTCTAAAAAACCGACTCGGGCCGCCGACTCCCTCTTTACTTTAAAAAGGCTACTTTAAAAACGCTAGCATTTCGTGGCGTAAACCGAGTGTAGCATCATTAACTTGCCCGATCGCCCCATTGATATCCCGGAGCGCCGACGCAGTTTGCGAAGAAGCCTCACTCAACTGCACCATCGCCTCGCTAATTTGCACAGCACCCTGAGACTGTGCATCCATCCCCTCATTCACCTCTTCAAAACGCGGAGTCAAAGCTTCCACCCGCTGGATAATCGACTCCAACTGCAAACTAATAGTTTGCACATCTTCCACCCCCCGGCGCACCTCATTAGTAAACTTATCCATTTCCATCACGCCAACACCCACCGCAGACTGCATTTCTTTAACCATATTTTCAATATCCAAAGTAGCCACCGCCGTTTGATCTGCCAGTCGGCGAATTTCCCTAGCCACCACCGCAAAACCCAACCCGTACTCTCCCGCTTTTTCCGCTTCAATAGCCGCGTTGAGCGAAAGCAAATTAGTTTGATCTGCCACCTTCGTAATCGTCGTGATAATACTGTTAATATTATTAGCTTTTTCGCTAATAACTCCCAATTTACCCGAGATCGCACTGGTAGAATCTGCTAATTTATTCATCGTGGATTCCATGCGACCAATTTCTTGTTTACCGCCGCCGGCAGATTGAGCAGCTTGGTGGGACATCTCCGAAACTTCATCCATTGTCCTCGCCAGTTGCATAGCAGTAGCAGCAATTTCTTTAGCCGTGGCTACTACTTCATTAGTTGAGGCAACTTGTTCATTCATCGTCGCTTCCAATTCCTTGCCAGAAGCAGCAATTTGGTTCGTAGAGCCGCTAATTCTGAGACCCGACAGATCTATTTGATTTTCCAGAGTTTGGGATACCGCGCTCGTGAGAAATAGTCCAAACAGTCCCGCCGTTAGCGGCCCGAGAATCATCCCCAAAATTACCCAGAATGTGGTTTGATTAATATCGTTTTTGGACTGCTGTTTAGCTAGTTGTGCATTAGTTTCATTGATTTTTATGTCTTGCAAAATTAAATTAGTAGCAGATTCAAACGAGGCGCGGTTCGCTTTGGCGCGATCGCTCAATTGATTGTAAAACGCCCCAGCCCTCCTAGCAGCCTCGATATCGGGCGACTTAGTATTCCCTTGACCAATCAGTTCGATCTGCCTTTTAAATGGGTTGAGAATTCCCAAACTCTCAAATTTTTTATTTAAATCTAAAAAAGCTTCGTGATTTTTCTTCCAGATATCCCATTTAGCCTGCAAGTCTTTGTATACCTTATCTTCTTCCGCAGTTCTGGATGTGGTTTCATACTCTTTAAAACCCTCATTAATCTGCTCCCAAGCTTGCTGAATTCTCGTCAACTCACTTCTCCTTTCCTCTGGGCTAAGTTCCAGATCCAGTAAGGCCCGTTCCGACGACTCAATTTGCGTTTGTCCTTCATTAATTTTCCACAATCCACTAACGCTCGGCAGGCTATTATTAGCTAGCGTATCAATATGTCGGGCGAGCCGAGAATTGCCGCTCCAGCCGACAAAAGCCACTACTAAAACAATCACAGCTAGAAAAATAAATGCAGCATTTAAGCGCTTTTTGAAACTGATATTTTTAAACATTTTCTACATCCTTATTGCTTACTTTAAACCGAGAAATTTCTTGACGCAAACCTTGAGATGCCTCATTTAATTGAGAGATAGCACCGTTAATTTCGCGCAATGCGCCCGCCGTTTGCGACGACGATTGACTCAGATACACCATCACCTCGCTAATTTGCTGAGCGCCTTCCGATTGAGCCTCCATACTCTGATTTACCACTGAAAAACGCGGAGTGATAGCCTGCACCTGCTCGATAATTTCAGTCAGTTGCCAGCTCACACTTTCCACATCCTCAACGCTATCATTTACTTCTTCAGTAAACTTGTTCATTTCCGTCACCCCAGTAGAAACTGCTGCCTGCATTTCTTTAACCATTTTTTCAATATCTAAAGTAGCAACAGCAGTTTGATCTGCTAAACGCCGAATTTCTCTAGCAACTACAGCAAAACCCATACCATATTTTCCCGCTTTTTCTGCTTCTATGGCAGCATTCAAAGAAAGTAAATTAGTTTGGTCAGCTACCTTGGTTATTGTAATAATAATTCGACTAATATTATTAGCTTTTTCGCTGATGTTGCTAAGTTGGCTAGAAATAGAAGTTGTGGCGGTTGATAATTCCCGCATGGTATTTTCCATGTGGCTTAAGTTCCGCTGACCGCCCTCTGCTGCTATTGTGGTAGTTTGGAATGTAGAAGTAATTCCCTGCATTGCTTGCTTCAGTTGTCGAGAAGTAGCAGCTATCTCTTTTGTAGTAGCTTCCACCTCTCTAATCGAAGCTGCTTGTTTGGCGATTACTTCCTCCAAGTCCTTGCCAGAGGCGGCAATTTCATGAGAGGAAGCAGTTACTTGAAAGCCAGAATTTTGTACTTGCCCGATCAAGGAATTGAGGCTTTGAGTCATGCTTTGGAATCCGGCGAGTAGTTTGCCAACTTCTCCCTGATAATTTGCTGAAATATTGGCAGTTAAATTACCAGCAGATACTTCTTCTGCAACTTTTACTGCTATTCCCAAGGATTGCGCGATATTCCGGATAATTACCCAAGAAATTAACACCCCAACTCCCACAATAATCAAAGTGCTCGCCCCAGCAAAATAAGTTGAAAAAATCTCAGCTTCCTGGGCGACTTTCTTTCTTTCATCCAAAAATTGATTTTCAGTTTCCTTTATTTCTGTAATTTTCCCCCTTAGCTTCGCCATAATTTCTAGTCCTGTTCCAGCACTTACTATTTGTTTTACCTGCTGTTCTTGACCAGATTTGCGGAGTTGAATAGTTTTTTCTAAATAATCGATTCTTTCTCTAATCAGGGTTTGCAATTGGCCGAGTTTTTCTTGTTGTGTGGGATTTTTCATCTTCTCTCTCAACTCTGCTAGTTGCACGTTAATGCTTGCATTTGCTTCATTGTATGGCTCTAAAAAATTCTCTTTTCCCGTGTACAGATAGCCGCGCTGACCAGTCTCAGCTTCCAGCAAAAGCATATCTAACTGTGCCAATTCTTGCAAAATCTTATGGCTCGAAGTAACGTTATCTAAAGATTTAACTAAGGTATTTTTAGTGTGTTGTGCTACAAGATTCCCTATAAGTATTAAGGTAAATATTGTGCCAAATCCCCTCCACAAAATTTGTTGAATAGTTGAATTTTTCTGCACTTAATTTACCTCTTTTTTGTCTGCTACAAATAATGAATAAAATTTGATATTTTAGAGTTTAGATACTGACGAATATTGGGTGTGAGTAACTATCAATTGACTTTGAATCGCGAAATTTCGTGGCGCATCCCCTGGGCTGCTTCGTTCAAAAGGCCGATCGCACTATTGATTTCCCGCAAAGCATCAGCAGTTTGCAGGGAAGTTTCGGCCAACTGCGCCATAGTTTCGCTAATTTGCTGAGCTCCTTCCGATTGAGCTTCCATGCCTCTATTTACCGAATCGAAGCGGGGAGTGAGAGATTGTACTTGCTGAATAATTTCGGCTAATTGCACGCCGATGTTGCGAATATCTTCCATCCCCTTGCTGACTTCATGGGAGAATTTATCCATTTCCATCACCCCAGTAGAAACGGCTGACTGCATTTCTTTAACCATATTTTCAATATCTAATGTGGCAACGGCTGTTTGGTCGGCCAGGCGGCGAATTTCGCGGGCGACGACGGCAAAACCCATGCCGTATTCTCCGGCTTTTTCGGCTTCGATCGCTGCATTTAGGGAAAGTAAATTAGTTTGATCTGCTACTTTGGTGATCGTGGTAACAATGCTGTTGATATTGTTGGCTTTTTCGCTAATAATTCCCAGTTTGCTAGAGATAGAAATGGTGGCATTTCCCAACACTTTCATGGTATTTTCCATGCGAACTAACTCTTTTTGACCTGTGCTAGCTTCGCGGGCGGTTGACTCTGCCATGTGGGAAACTTCATCCATCGTTTTTACGAGTTTACCGCTGGTGGCTGCGATTTCTTTGGCAGTAGCTACAACTTCGTTGGTGGATGCTGCTTGTTCGTTGACTGTGGCTTCTAATTGTTTGCCAGAAGCGGCTATTTGGGTGGCTGATGAAGTGATTTGTATGCCCGATTTTTGCACTTGTTTGATTAATCCGGCCAAACCGCGATTCATGCTGCGGAAGGAGTTCTCCAATTTGCTAATTTCGTCTTTGGTGTCGCTGACATGAACTTCTGCTGTTAAATCGCCGATCGACATTTTCTCTGCTACATCCACCACTCCGGCAATTTTAGCCCCTAACGGTTTGGCGATCGTATTGCTAAAGTACAGTCCAAACAGTACGGCCGTTAAAGGGCCCAGCAGCGTGCCTAAAATCACCCATAACCGAGTTTGACTGATATCTTCGGTGGCAGCTTTGGCTGAGTCTGCTGCTAATTGGCGATCGTAGTTCAGGAGTTCCAGCATTCCCTCTGTCGCAGCTTGAAATGTAGTTACTTTCTCATTCAAAGCTTTGTCGTTCATTCTGTTAAGCACCTCAACTGCTGATGCAGCAGTTGCTAGTTGAGGTGATTTAGTTTTACCCTGTTTGAGCAAATCAATTTGGATTTGCCGGGGGTTGACAATGCCTATTCTTTCATATTCTTTATTGAGTTCTTGGAATTCTTTGTGAGCCTCAGCCCACTTTTGCCACAGCGGTTTAAATTGTTGATAAAGTTTGTCTTCTTCCTCGTTGCGCCCAAGTTTATCGTACTCTTGAAAACCTTGATTTATCTGATTCCAAGCATTATTTATTCTCGCAATTTCTCGGCGTCTTTGGTCAAAATTGATTGCTTCGTTGAGCAGCATCCGATCGGAAGACTGCACCTGTGTTTGTCCTTCGTTGATTTTCCACAAAGCGACGGTGCTGGGATAAGCATCGTTGGCGATCGACTTCAGGTGCCCGGATAGCCGAAAATTGCCGCTGGCGCCGACTAAAGCTACAACAAGCACGATCGCCCCCATGAACACAAACGCAGCGATCATGCGTCTTTGCAAAGTCATATGCTTAAAAATATTGTCCATAATTCCGTTCTCAGTTATTACTTATTAGGCTATTTTTCCATTCGCTGAATGCGCCGGCGGACGATCGCAGCACCGGCAATATCTCCTCGCTCTTCTTTGAGCAAAGCTAGGTGAATTAGTCCTTCATAGTGATCCGGCTTCAGGTAAGTTGCTTTTTGGAAAGATTGCTCAGCTTGTTGGCGATCGCCCCTGGCTTGGTAAACTTGCCCCAATAAGACGTAAGCGTCAGCATTCGTGGGATTTTGACTGAGGTAAGTTTCGCACAGTTTGGCCGCTTCTTGCAATTGTCCGCGATCGGCCAAACGTCGCGCTGCGTCTAAATCCGCACTCGCAGACTTAGCAGGATCTGGTGTAAGTGCGATCGCCCGAATTGGCAAAATCCCCGAATTCTCCTTCTCTCTCGGATATTTTTGATGGGAAGTAGAGGATTTATTGTTAATACTTGGCAACTTTTCACTGCGAACATTTTCCCTATTTTCCGCGTGTTTAAACTCCCGAACTATCCGCGAATAACTGATATTAGTCTGCTCTTTTTTGACCTGGACTTGCGGGCTGTCTGGAATATCTGTTTTGCGGTAAGCAAATGCTAGGGAATGACGCACCGAGACAAATTGAGTAGGCAATTTTTGCCCGCTTTCTGAGTGACCCAAAAATAATATGCCTGTTTTTTTTAACAATCGATTTAACAGTTGAATGGTTTGATTTCTGCCTTCTTTATCAAAGTAAATTAATACGTTGCGACAAAAAATTGCATCGTAAGGAAGTTGGTTAGATAAAAAATAGCTATCTAGAATATTACCCTGAATAAAATTAACTTTCCTTCTCACCGAATCGTTCAACTGATAAAGGTTTCCCGGCAGCGAAGTAAAATAGCGATCGCGAAAGTCTAAGTTTTTGTCACGGAAAGAGTTTCTGCCGTAAACTGCGCGCTGGGCTTTTTTGAGAGCAACTTTGCTGATGTCTGCCGCATCGATGCTGAAGTTGAGCGGATTTAAACCAGCGTCTAGTAGGGCGATCGCGATCGAGTAAGGTTCCTCCCCCGTCGAACAAGGAAGGCTCAACACGCGCAGGGTTTCGCCGGGATTTTGTGGCAACCATTCCGAAAGCGCGTAGCGACTCAAAAAAACAAAAGGTTCGCGATCGCGAAAAAACCAAGTTTCCGGTATCACGACAGCTTCGATTAATTCTTCCAATTCTGGAGGAGATGTTTGCAATTTTGTCAAATAAATACTGATATCCGTTAAACCGCAATCTTCCATCCGACGGTTAACGGCTCTAGTAATTGTATTAGACCCAATAGTCAGGGCATCTAAACCAATTTTTTGTCTGAGTAGAGCTTCAATTGCTACTTGTGTCATTGATTTTAGCTCCTATGACAGTTGATAGTTAACAGTTGACAGTTGATAGTTGACAGTTGACAGTTGACAGTTGACAGTTGACAGTTGACAGTTAACAGTTGACACTTACCTTTCGCTAATGCGTTAATATCGTAGTTATCAACTTTCGGACGTACTCACCATTACCAATTACCAATTACCAATTACCAATTACCAATTACCAATTACCCATTGCCAATTAATTACCCATTGCCAATGACCAATGACCAATGACTAATAACCAATGACTAATGACCAATGACCAATGACCAATGACCAATGACTAAATCTCACTCCTCTTGCTGGGGAAGCAGATAAGTTTTTTGGGATTCAGGCAGCAGATGTTCTACCCTGACAAATTGAATCATACCGCGATCGTCTGCAATCATTTCTCCCAAATAAGGAGTGCTGTCAATCTTAATGCCGGGACTAACAAATTCGGTTTCTGGTTTGTCGAGAGTTTCTGTCACCCGTTCCGCCATCAGCCCTAAAATTAGGGGGCCGTGCAAACTGTCGTTGTTCCCGCCAGAAGTATCGGGAAACTGGCAATTGACTAAGACAATGCGCGTGCTCAAGTAAGCGCGGGCGGCCGTCCCCTGTATCATTTGGCACAAATCAATGACCGGGACGAGATGTCCCCGGTAGTTAAACAAGCCGGGAATGTATTCCGGCGCGTTGTGGAGTTTTTTCAAGGTGACAGTGGGAACTACTTCGACGACGCGCCTGCTATCCAAGGCATAGCGATCGTCCCCGACATAAAAAAGTAACATCAACATAGGGATACCGTTAGAGATTTTAGATTCTGAAAGTCCGTAGAAAAAGCATTTTCAGAAATTTCGCTTAGTTTTGCAACAATTACGACTCTTTTGGAATTCTAGAGCTATCTTAGACAAAGTGTATTTTCTGGAGACTCAACTTCTATGGGTTGGTTTAAAAGACTGTTTGGACTGGAAAAGCCTGAAGAGCAGGCTCAACCAATGGCAGAAGTAGTACAGCAAGCTGCCGAAGCACAATCCATTGCTCCTGCTAAGGTTGGCCCAGACGGAAATTTTGACGAAAGCGGCCTGGCGAAGCGGGTGGCCTTGGCTTTTGACGGCGATTCAGAAGTTGCTGATATCGATACTGTTTGGGTTGCTCAGCTCAGCGGCACGGTTGTTCTCAAGGGTCAAGTTCCCAGTCAGGAAGTTCTTGACAAGTTGGTGGCCATTGCTTCTGCTGAAGAGGGCGCCACAGGCGTGCAAACCGATGAAGTGACAGTCGGGTAGTTCTTCGGATCTCGATCCGTTGTACTCAGAGTACGATCGAATTAGTCAAAGCTCGATTAAACCCGCTGTGGCGGGTTTTTTCCTGCGTTTTTACCCTCAAAATATTAATTTTTGTAAATGAACGCATTTTAATTAAAAAACAGTATAATTGAATACAGAAACTTAAATAGTTTTAGCTGCCACAAGCAAGCGTGACCCGATCGGGCCCAAAAGCAAGTACCGTGCCACGTAGACTCGTGAAAGTCGATCGCCAAATTTTAGACCAAAGTCCGAGGTACCAGATTCATCTTTCAACAGTTGACAGTTGACAGTTGACAGTTGACAGTTGACAGTTGACAGTTGACAGTTGACAGTTGACAGTTGACAGTTGACAGTTGACAGTTACCTCTACCTCTACCTCTACCTAGAAGGAAGAGGATTGGAGTAATGAATAGTCTGATTTTAATTTCTCCCTCAAAGAGAGAGGCTTTCAACCAATTCTTTACTGGTAAAGTAAATCTAAAATCTAAAATCTAAAATCGACTGACGACCGTTTTTATCTCAATATAAGGATCGAAAAATATGAAACTCACTTATCGCGGTGCCAACTACGAGTACGACATTCCGACAGTAGATATGATCGAAGGGGAAGTCGCAGGCAAATATCGGGGTCAAGACTGGAACTATCGGTATCCGAGACACCTGGCTGTCCCCAAAAAATACGGCGGTATCAACTCTACCACAAAGCGAAATTTTCAAGCCCAGCAGCAGGTCACAACAGTTGGCGCAGCTTGCGCGGCGGTTGAATCTGCACCAACTGCTGCGGATTTGGCGCAAGTTCACCGATCGCATATTTGCAGTATTCTCGATCGACGGAAACAAATAGCCGCAGCTAAAGGCGATGAAAGATTGCTGCGCTTGCTAGAAAGAGAGTGGCAGCAAATGGCCTGTTAGGAAATAGTTTGGGAAAATTACCAGACAAAAAATAGGTTTGTAGTGAGGACTTCAGTCCGCATAAATCAAAAAACTCGCATTCCTCACTACAAAAATCTCCATCGCACATAAGCAACTATCTTAAATTCAGCATCAAAAGCAAGTCAAGAAAGTGACAAAAATCCAACTTGCCTATCCCAAAATTCCCGACAGCAAAAATGCTCCGTTAGATAAGTGCACAGCCTTTGAAAAGTACGATGGCACCAATCTGCATTGGGTTTGGGAAGAGCAACTTGGGTGGTATGCGTTTGGAACGCGTCGCGATCAATTCGTTTTCGACGATCTCGGAATTGCAGAATTTAATGAAGCACATCCGGGTTTGGAGGAAGCGCCGCAGATTTTCGTCAGGGACTTCGCGAAATCTCTGGAAGCTGTATTTCAGGCGAACCCAGAATATCACAGCCCAGAGATCGCGGTATTTACAGAGTTTTTTGGTGCTAGCTCATTTGCAGGAATGCACAAACAGGATGAACCCAAAAATTTGGTGCTGTTAGACGTGGAGTGCGATCGAGGTATTGTCGAACCAGAGCAATTCGTTCGAGATTTCTCTTCATTGAACATTGCCAGAGTTGTGTATCGCGGAAAGTTGACAGGCAAATTTATCGATGAAGTCCGTCAAGGAAAATACGGTGTAGCCGAAGGAGTTGTGTGTAAAGGAAAGGATAAGGCTAACAACGTATGGATGGTCAAAATAAAAACTCTGGCTTACATGAAAAAACTGCAACAAGCATTTAAAAACGATTGGGAAACATATTGGGAGTGATATTATGTTCGTAGTGAGGACTTTAGTCCGCATTTTGCCAAAATCTGGAATAAAAGACTAAAGTCTTTACTACAAACCTTCAAGAAAAAACTAAAATCCTTAATATAAATAGATAATGTATTATTTATTTAATTGCCCCTTGATTTTTAAACAAAAATTTATAAAATATTGAAAATTCAGTAAATGATCTGAATTTGCCTCAACTCTTGCCATCAGTTGTTTAAGATAATATTCTTCTTGCACTTCTCTTGGTCTAGGTTTACTATAAGAAAAATGCGTTTTTGAAGCCAAACTACGTTCTTTGAAAATTTCTCTAAGATAACCTTCATGAAACAGAGCTTTTGTTTTATATCCAAAAATATCCTTTGTATTTTCCCCATCTTGAACAAATTCACTCGCTAAATCTTCAGGATTATCTTGACTGACATCAAAATATTTAATATATTGCTTCAAAATTTCATTATGTTGTGGATTTCTCACAAAAAATTTTCGATTTCCTAAAAACCAAGTTTCCAGACAAACTTTCTGCACAATAACTTCAAGTTGACAATTTACGGGTAGAGATTGAAAAGGTTTATCTTTTAATTCCGACTTAATTTGCTCATCAGCTTCCGCTTGTTTCTCCAAAACTGTAAAACGATCGGCGTCTGTGAATAAAACCAAGTAATTATATTGAGGAAATAGGTTTATTTCTTGGATAGCATTAGCAGTAACTCTATAGCAACTGGGAACGCCCATATCACTTTCGTAATAATAATTATTCTGAATTACCGCATCAAAACTATCCACTTCCGTCAACTCTGGAAGCAGCACAGATAACCACTTTTTATAAACAATCGGTTCTGTCTTTCCTTCAAATACAAAATATAAATTCATACTACGATTGTTTTTCGAGAATTTTGTTTAACTGAATAAATGCGTCTTGTTTAGATTTACCTAGATGATAATCCGAGGCATTACAGGTTCTAATGTGTCCGCCTTGTCGGGTAACAATTTTCCAATATTCATAGGGAATATTATTTATAATATAAGGGTGATGACTTGTGGCAATAAATTGCAAGGTTTTATTTTCATGAATCAGGTCATCAGTTAAGATATCAATACAATTAATTCCTAAACTATTCTCAAATTCATCAATCAATATTACCGAACCTTCATTTGACAGAAAAATTTCGGCAATATGAATCATTGTACGCAACATCCCCGAAGACATACTATCGTCTCTAATCCATTTTGGTACAGATTTATCTTTAATATAAATACGAGGCTGAAATTGATCGGCAATTTCTTTGGACAATTGATCGCTGTTAAAAGGCTCTACTTTTAAATCTTCAATTTGTTGAAAAATATCAATGAATTTTGACTTGATTGTTTCAAAAATATCTAACTTCTTTTCATAGGCAAGATATAGCTTAGTTCTAATATCCTCATCACTATTGACTATGCTATCTAAGGTGTTGTATTTATTTTTGAGCGAGTCCAAAGATTGGTTTGAGTTTCTCAGACGCCTACCACCTATAGTATGATCTCGATATTCTATTTTATTTATAGCATCAAAGGCTTCTTCGATCAAAGCTTCTTCTTTCAAGATATATATCATTGATTGATATGAAGAAAGTCTAGGCATTTGGATATTATTGAATAATATCGATTCTTTATTGCGCTCAATTAAAACCTGATTATTTGATGTCAATTTTTCATAAATCAATGATGACTGTTCTCGATCGTCTTGTTTTTCTTGAATATCATCAAAACTTAGTTCATTTGTTTCAACAGTATTAAAACCACCTTCCCAAATGAATTCAGTACCATTTACAGTAGAAAATATGATTTTCCATTCCAATCCATTGATAGCTTTTCCATTGGCTATACGTTTTAAATCGATAATTCCACATAGGATTTGGGTTTTGCCTGCACCTGATATGCCAACTAAAAGAGTTAAATTTGATGAAAATTTGATTTCATCAAAATCCCAACCCAAAAAATGATTTTTTAATTGGAGTGAAATAATTTTCATAAGTTAATTGTTTTTGTTCAAATTGCTAAAAATATTTAAATTGTTGCAGTTGAGCAATATTGTAGCATGGAAGAAAGAGGAGACGATCGCAAAACTTCAACCCTACAATAGGCTGAAAATCTCTCCCCACTTCCCCCATCACCCCTTGACGCAAACCACCTGCTTCAGAGTCGCCACAACCTCCACCAAATCCGACTGCTGACTCATCACCTCCTCAATCGGCTTATAAGCCCCCGGAATTTCATCTAAAAATTCCTCATTTTTCCGACACTCAACCCCATCAGTTTGCCGCACAAAATCATCCAGAGTAAATACATTCTTCGCTTTAGTGCGAGACATCAAGCGGCCAGCACCGTGACTGCAACTACAGTAACTTTCCACATTTCCCTTACCTTTAACAATAAAAGATTTCGCCCCCATCGAACCCGGAATAATCCCCAAATCGTCAACTTTCGCGCGCACAGCACCCTTGCGAGTCACATACACATCTTCGCCAAAATGTACTTCTTTTTCGGCGTAATTGTGGTGGCAATTCACCTGTAAAAGTGGCTTCGTAACTTTGCCACCAGCGAGATGCTTTTCCACAATTTTCTTAAACCGATTCATCATGATATCGCGATTAAAACTCGCATAATCCTGCGCCCACTGCAAATCGTGCCAATAAGCAGCAAACTCCGGCGTACCCGCTACAAAATAAGCTAAATCTTTGTCAGCCAAACTAATTTCTGCCAGTTTAGCTAAATCTTTAGCAGTGTCGATGTGGTGTTGGGCTAGCAGATTGCCGATACCGCGCGAACCAGAGTGCAGCATCAGCCAAACCGAGTTTTCCGTATCAACGCAAACCTCGATAAAATGATTGCCGCCGCCTAGAGAACCTAACTGTTTTAAAGCTTTATTATCTTGGCGCTGCACTCCTTGATGCAGTTCCTTGAAATCGCCCCATCTTTGCCAGTTGGTGACCGATTTTTCGACTTCTTTGTTTTCGGCAAATCCGACGGGAATTGCTGCTTCGATATCGAGGCGAATTTGTTTGAGTTTTCCTTCTAATTTGTTGGCGTTGAATGGCATTTTTACGGCCATCATCCCGCAACCAATATCCACCCCCACAGCAGCAGGAATAATTGCTTCTTTTGTGGCAATTACTGAACCGACTAAAGCTCCTTTTCCTAAATGTACGTCGGGCATTAATGCGACGTGTTTGAATACAAAGGGCAAAGATGCTACATTTGTTGCCATCTTGGTCTCTTGGTCGCCCAGGGCGTGATTTGCCCAGGATAATACTGGTTTTGGGGTGGATATTTCTAATTTTTCGTAGGGCATTTTTGTTTAAATATATTTAACTTGAGCCATTATGTAGTATATTTGTAGCATAAATGTCTGCTAACGTCAATAGCCCGATCGCCCAAAACGCCGTTTTCAACCAAAAAACTTAGTTCAAACCTCGAATATCCGTTAAAAAGTGCGATCGCAGGCAGAAAGTTTGTAGTGAGGACTTCAGTCCTCCAAAAGAGCGCCATACAAGCTCAACCCGATCGCAGTGCACGCGCTACAGGCTAATGAAAAGCGGTTATTTGTCGATCGCAAATACCAGTTGTTTGAGCACATCTAACCGCGAACAGTTCCAGTAATCGATGTGGGAAACGATTAAACCGTCACTGTTAACCTTCAGTTCGCTCCTGCCGCTAATTGCCATTTTCGGTTTCCAAGGTAACGGCGCCATCCAGCTAAGAGTCCAGCGACTGTTTATAGTATCTCCCGACTGAGAAATCTCGTGCAAGTCGAGTTTAATCTGTTGAAAAAAAGTCCCCATAAACCCGATCATTTTTCGGTAGCGATCGACTCCAGTAAATCGATTCACTGGGTCTTCAAAATAAACATCTTTTGCGTAAATGTTGTAAGTCTGATTTTCAGGAAATCTTTGATAATCGTCTTTGAGAATTTCCAGAATATTCATTATTATTAATCATACGCCTTAAATCACTATAATATCATCATACCAAAAAATAGGGTTTCCCATCCGGGCATCCCAGGATTCCCCAAGTTTTTAGAACAGGGTATAAATTCCCGTCTTAAAAACCTTGTCCTCAACTGTCAACTGTGAATTGTCAAATAAGAGGGCGGGCACGGGGGCACCGCCCCTACCATAGGTCAACTGTCAACTGTCAACTGTCAACTGTCAACTGTCAACTGTCAACTGTCAACTATTAACAGCACAACTATGATCGACCTCTACACTTTTACCACACCGAACGGCCGCAAAGTCTCGATCGCGCTCGAAGAAATAGGTTTACCCTACAACGTGCACGTCATAGACATCAGCAAAAACGACCAATTTACCCCGGAATTCATCGCCATCAACCCCAACAGCAAAATACCCGCTATAGTCGATCGCGATAACGGCATTACAGTCTTCGAGTCAGGTGCCATCCTGATTTATCTAGCCGAAAAAGCAGGCCAATTTCTGCCCACCGACAAACACAAATACTTTCAAGTCATGGAGTGGCTGATGTTTCAAATGGCCAGCGTCGGGCCAATGTTCGGACAACTAAACCACTTCAGACGTTTTGCACCCGAACAAATTCCCTATGCAATTCAACGCTACGAAAAAGAAACCTTGCGCCTCTACGGAGTATTAGATTCTCAATTAGCAAAATACGAATACATTTGCGGCGAATATTCGATCGCCGATATTGCGACTTATCCGTGGGTGGCTATTTACGAATTTCAAGGATTAACCCTCGACAACCATCCGCACCTCAAACGTTGGGTAGAAACCTTGCAGAAGCGTCCTGCCGTTGAGCGCGGTATGGCTGTTCCATCTATACAAAAATAACAATTTCAGTCCTCGACACAACTGGTATAATATCGGGTTAATTCTTAGGTATGTTGTTGCGCTTCAGCGCTCTTTTTCTATATCTGCAAGAGCGCTGAAGCGCAACAACATACCTTTTTTAATATTATAGTTGCGTCCAGAACTTAATTTTTTCAACCGCAGATAAGGAAAGATATCACCAATATTATCAGCGTTTATCATCGTTCATCGGCGGTCAAAAAATCTCTCAAACCTACTAATCAGCAAAGTGCTTAATAATCGCCTCAGCAAACTCAGAACACTTGAGTTCCGGCACTGGAGGCTCCATCAACCTCGCCAGATCGTAGGTAACTTCACCGTTAGAAATTGCAGCGCCCAAACCCTTCTTAATCAAATCTGCCGCTTCCTGCCATCCCATATATTCTAACATCATCACCCCCGACAAAATCAGGGAACCGGGATTAACTCGATCGAGACCGGCGTGTTTGGGTGCAGTGCCGTGAGTCGCCTCAAAAACAGCACATTCATCACCAATATTCGCACCGGGGCCCATGCCCAATCCGCCGACAATTGCTGCGGCAGCATCTGACAAATAATCGCCGTTTAAATTCATCGTTGCCAAAATTGAATATTCGGCTGGTCGAGTTTGAATTTGTTGGAAAATACTGTCAGCAATTCGGTCATTGACCATGATTTTTTCCTTCCACTTCCCGCTACCGTGACTTTCCCAAATTGCGGACAAAACATCGGCAACTTCTTTACAAATTACGGCTTGTTTTTCGGGTGTCAAAGCGTCGTAGCCCGGATCTATTTGGCGGGCATTGTCTTCTAAGCTAATCTCGGGATTGTGTTCTTTGTTGCCGAGAATCCAGGACTCTCTTTCTGTTACGCAAGCAGCACGAAATTCGGTGGTTGCCAACTCGTAACCCCAATCTCGGAAACCTCCTTCGGTGTATTTCATGATGTTGCCTTTGTGCACCAAGGTTACTTGCTGCTTGTCTTTTGGCAACCGCAAAGCGTGGGTAATTGCCCGTCGTACCAAACGCTGAGAACCGCTTTTGCTAATTGGTTTAATGCCGATCGCAGAATCGAGGCGTATTTGTTTTTTGCCGTGTTCTGGCGTTGCGGGAATTAACTCATTGTTGAGGTATTCAATTAGTTTGTTACCGATTTCGCTGCCTTGTTTCCATTCAATTCCCAGGTAAATATCTTCTGTATTTTCCCGGTAAATAATTACATCTAGCAGTTCGGGAGTTTTGTGCAGCGATGGGGTTCCATCGTAATATTTGCACGGCCGCACGCAGGCGTAGAGGTCAAATATTTGGCGCAAGGCTACGTTGAGCGATCGAATTCCGCCACCTACTGGGGTTGTCAGCGGGCCTTTGATGGCGACGCCGTATTCTTTGATGGCGTCTAGGGAATCTTGGGGCAAATACTGGTAGGTACCGTAGACATCGCAGGCTTCGTCGCCTACATAAATCTTGAACCAGTTAATTTTCCGCTGGCCTCCGTAAGCCTTTTCTACGGCAGTATCCATGACTTTCTGGGATGCTGGCCAGAGGTCTACGCCCGTACCGTCACCGCGTATGAAGGGGATAATTGGGTCGTTGGGGACGATCGGCGAACCGTCTTTGAAAGTAATTTTAGAACCAGTTGTCGGGGCTACAATCTTTTCGTACATATCTTAACAGTGCGGATAGCAATGTTCCCTATTTTCCCACGATTGTCTGTCTAAACCTCAATAAATCCTAAATTTTTGTCTAAATTGAAATTTGATGTTTGGGCGATGGGCAGCCCGTCACTGTGATGATAAGCTGTGGAGCATTTAAACCACTAACTATTTACGTAGGGTGCGTCAGGTACAACACTTACTATACATGGGAAATGCCTTAAAACTGACGCACCCTACAATACCATTTTAAATGCTTAACAGCTTATGTGGATAGTAAATTAGAAAAAGTAGCAAAAATAGCAGATTTTGGGTTCAAATATGGTCTTTTTTTTATGTTTTGTCCATAATGTTGAGACATTGTTGAAGCGAGTCAAAATGGCGATTGCTTTTGAACCGCAGATGAACGCAGATTATTTTGAGGATATGGCAACCGCCAAGACAATTAGGAAGTTCTTAATTTCTGAAATCTAAGATTTTATTGCTTCTTCTTTCCTCCTTCCTTCTTCCTTCTTCCTCCTTCCTGATGACTGACATCCGTTACATCCGTTACATCCGTTACATCCGTTACACAATCCGTTGCCGAACTTCCTTCTTCCTTCTTCTTGCATTTACTTGCGATATTTTTCCTTCTGCATATTCTTTTTCACAACCCACAAAATAAAGCCGATGACAATAGTCACAGCAACTATTTTGGAAACTGGAGCTAGATAATCATCTACAAGTGCATAATTTTCACCTAATTTATATCCGGCAAAAGTGAGGAAACTCACCCACAAAATTGTGCCGATTGTTGAGTAGACTAAAAACGGGATTAAAGCCATATTGTTGATGCCAGCGGGCAGGGAAATTAGGGTGCGAACTCCCGGTACCAGGCGACACAAAAATACGGCTTTGTTGCCGTGTCTGTTAAACCATCTATTTGCTTTGTCAATATCGGCGCCTGATACTGTAATCCATTTGCCGTATTTGTCTGCTAAATGTTTTAACCGTTCTTCGCTTAATATTTTACCCGCATAGTACCAGGGAAGTGCGCCTAGAATGGTGCCGATCGTCCCTGCTGCGATCGCCAGCGTTAAATCCATATCACCCTTGGATGCGGTGAATCCTGCCAGTGGCATAATCAATTCTGAGGGGATGGGCGGGAACAGGTTTTCCAAAAACATCAATAACGCAATGCCGAGATAGCCCATCGACTGCATTGTGTTAGTTATCCATTCAACCATTTTGATTTAATAATTGGTAATAGGTACAGCAGAAGTCATCAGTCATTAGTTTTATAGTTCCTAGGCTCTGCCCATTGGTGACAACTTAAGACTGAAAGTCCTGAGAAATCTCGTTTTTACCTGAGTCTAGATCCCCCTAAATCCCCCTTAATAAGGGGGACTTCGATCAATTCCGGTTCCCCCCTTTTTAAGGGGGGTTAGGGGGGATCTAGACACTGAAAGTCCTGAGAAATCTCGTTTTTACCTGAGTCTAGATCCCCCTAAATCCCCCTTAAAAAGGGGGACTTCGATCTGATTCCTGTTCCCCCCTTATTAAGGGGGGTTAGGGGGGATCTAGACTTCGACACAAACAAGAAAGACTGTTGGTTTAACCTTAAGTTGTCAGCAATAGGATTGCTTCTACAACTCTAAACTACGATTAAGTTCCCGAAGTCCAAGAGTTGGTGTACTCAATTTGCTCGGGTGTCAAGGTATCAATGAAAATACCCATTGCTTCCAATTTTAGACGGGCAATTTCTCTGTCAACTTCCACTGGGATTGAATGAATACCCGGCTCTAGTTTGCCTTTGTTGGTGACCAGATGTTC
The DNA here is from genome assembly GCF_020883045.1 of Microcoleus sp. CAWBG58. Classification (NCBI taxonomy): domain Bacteria; kingdom Bacillati; phylum Cyanobacteriota; class Cyanophyceae; order Oscillatoriales; family Microcoleaceae; genus Microcoleus; species Microcoleus sp. CAWBG58. Next base: position 63,171 of record NZ_JAHRFA010000022.1, read on the forward strand.
TGCGGCTAAAGCTTGGTTAGCAAAACTCATATCCATGACAGCGCTGGGGTGTCCTTCGGCGGCTGCCAAGTTGATCAAACGGCCTTCGCCCAAGACAATAATCGATTTGCCGTTATTGAGGCGGTATTCTTGGGTGAAAGAGCGAACTGTCTTCACGCCAGTGCTTTTTGCGCCGAGGGATTTGAGGTCAATTTCAATGTCGAAGTGACCGGAATTGCAAACCATTGCGCCGTCTTTCATGGTGTCGAAATGTTCGGCACGAATGACGTGTTTGTTGCCGGTAACGGTGATGAAGATATCGCCGACTGTTGCTGCTTCGTCCATCGGCATGACGCGGAAACCGTCCATCACAGCTTCGATCGCCCGAATCGGATCGATTTCGGTAACAATTACGTTGGCGCCCATACCGCGGGCGCGCAGTGCCGTGCCTTTGCCGCACCAGCCGTAACCTGCAACCACAATATTTTTACCAGCTAACAAGATATTGGTAGCGCGGATAATGCCGTCTAGAGTAGATTGACCTGTACCGTAGCGGTTGTCAAAGAAGTGCTTCGTATCTGCGTCGTTGACGTTCATCGCCGGGAAAGTCAGCACGCCATCTTTCAACATAGCGCGCAGGCGCACGATGCCTGTGGTGGTTTCTTCGGTGGTGCCGATCAAGTCGGCAATTTGGTTGGGGCGGTGCTGGATCAGGGCTGCTACCACGTCGCTGCCGTCATCGATGATGATGTTTGGACGGTGGTCGAGGGCTGTGTTAACGTGACGTTCGTAGGTAGCCGCGTCTTCTCCTCTGAGGGCGAAGACGGAAATGCCGTAGTCTTCAACTAGGCAAGCTGCTACGTCATCTTGGGTGCTCAAGGGGTTGCTAGCGATGAGTACAGCGTCTGCGCCGCCCATTTTCAGGGCGATCGCCAAATGAGCTGTTTCTGTGGTGACATGGCAGCAAGCTGAAATACGGATGCCTGCGAAGGGTTTTTCTTTAGCGAAGCGTTCTTGAATTTGACGCAATACCGGCATTTCGCGCCCTGCCCACTCGATACGTTGCTTGCCCAACGGGGCGAGGGATAAGTCTTTGACTTCGTGTTTAATTTTGACGGATGTAGCTACCATTTATGTTATTTCTGAGAAATCATCAAACTTTGTTAGTTTTAGCAGATAAACCCATCAGCGGGCAAGTGCTGTGATTTTACTCGATCGCGATCGGCGGTGCAGATCTTAAATTTTGATTGTGAGCGATCGACCAATTTTCCATATCAGCAGCGAGGAGTAACCCACACAGCCCGAGTCCGTCGATTTTAGATTTGAGATTTTACATTGACTCCACAGATCGATCGGGAATCTTCAACTTTGGTCTCCAACCTTACTGTCGGGCTGAGTCAATCTTTTTTGTCAACTCAATCCGCCTAAATCAACCTAAAATACCGATCGCAAAAAAGCTTGATGTGTAAGCATTCTTCCTTCTTCCTCCTTCCGACTTCCATTTCTCTTCCATTTCTCTTCCATCCGTTACATAATCCGTTGCCGAACTTCCTTCTACTTATTAGCGCGGCGTTCTTGAATTATATGAATAATCGAAGGTACAAAAGAAAGTACAATTATTACACCAACAATCGGCAGTAAAAATTCGTCAACTTTGTCCGGAGGAATCATCTTTCCTAAATAATAACCGAGTAGAGTCAGCCCCACCGTCCACACAAACCCGCCGATCAGGTTGTAAAACATAAAAGTTTTGTATTTCATTGCCGCCACTCCCGCCACTATCGGTGCAAAAGTGCGGACAATTGGCATAAATCTGGCCAGTACAACTGCTTTGTGGCCGTGTTTTTCGTAGAAGTTTTCAGTTTTTTCTCAATATTCTTTCTTAAACAGCCACGAATCTTCCTTGTTAAATAAGCGACTACCCCAACGGTGTCCGCTTGCATAGCCAACATTATCGCCAGCCACCGCGCAGACAAAACACCCAAAAATTAGCGTCCAAATATTCATAGAGTTTGGCCCCGACGCCACAATGCCCGCAGCAAATAGCAAGCTGTCTCCCGGCAGAAAAAAACGAACAGCAATCCGGATTCCGCCAACACAATAGCCCAAATTCCCAAATAGCCGAAGGTTTTAATCAGTTGCTGCAAATCAAAATTCATCTTTCTGTTTTTCCGGGGAATGAACTCAGCATTACATATATGACATCTCTGATATCATTGTCTGTTGAATATAGCATAAACGATGGTCTGGCAAAATAATAAATTAGCCAGCGATCGATATATTTACCTAAAAATTTTTAGTTCAAATTTAACAATGGGCGCCATAATTCAATAAATCCAAACTAGCTTGTTAAATCTGCTGGGTCAAGCGATCGAGGCAATGCCTTCAATAGCAGCGGCTGTGGTAGTTATTGTGCTGACGAACACGGCAGCAAAGTTTGTTAGCCTCGCAGTCTCGGCAGCTACTCAACAGACTGTCAAAAGTTTATCCTTGCGATCGCTCTTGGTGCAGATAGCCTTTGCCCTCACTTGGGCGGCTGGCAGTTCGATCGCCTGCGTCATTGCTTTCCCGGCTTTGCGTCCCGGAGACATCATCGGTTTGTTAGGATTGGGTTCAGTAGCTGTTAGTTTTGCCTTCCAAGATATCTTCAAAAACTTTTTAGCAGGCATCTTGATGCTGTTGCACGAACCGTTTCAATTAGGCGACCAGATAGTTGTAGAAGGCTTTGAAGGTACAGTCGAATAGATTTCGATGCGTTCAACTCAAATTATGACTTATCAGGGAGAGCGAGTGATTGTGCCGAATGCGATCGTCTTTACCAATTCAGTGCGGGTACTCACTGCCATGCCACACAGGCGAACTGACTTGCCTTTAATTTTGGACTACGATACCGAACCTTCCTTGGCAATTGAAACCTTGGGTGAACTACCCGCACGCTTATCGAAGCGATTATAGTGCCAGCTTCTAACATCGCGGGGCAATGCCGAGCGAACTGACTTACGTCATGCACGTTGGTCTTACTTCCCCTCCACTCTTCAGAAACGGCTGTTCCATCCGTTTGTAGCATTCTGATACCTTCTGCTCTAATATTTGTTGCTGCATTACCATCGCGATCGTGACGAGTGCCACAATTGGGACAAGTCCACTCTCTAACATCAAGTGGTAACTTATCAATTTGGTAATAACAGCTAGAGCAAAGTTTAGAACTGGGGAACCATCGGTCAATTTCTATTAACTTCCCACCTTTTTTATCTAGCTTGTAAGCTAAGAAATTAGTAAAAGTTCCCCATCCAGCATCAGATATTGCTTTAGCTAAATTGTGGTTGCGTACCATGCCTTTAACATTAAGATTTTCTACTACGACAACTTGGTTTTCGTTGACGAGTTTTCTTGATAACTTATGCAAAAAATCTTGACGGGATTTAGCTATCCGAGCGTACACTTTAGCTACAGTCTTTTTAGCTTTGTTTCTTGATTTACTTCCTTTCTGTTTTTTTGCTAGCTTTTGTTGCTTGCGTTTAAGATTTTTTTCATGTTTGGCTAAGTGCTTAGGATTACTGTATTTAGAGACTTTAGTGCCATCACTCGCGATCGCAAAATGAGTCAATCCTAAGTCAATCCCAATTACTTTACCCTCAGTTGAAAATGTTGGGTTTTCACCTTCAGCCTCGGTCAATATTGATGCAAAGTATTTCCCTGATGGTTCTAAGCTGACCGTTACAGTCTTAATTATTCCTTCAATATTCCTATGCAGCTTAGCCTTAATTTTACCGACTTTGCCAGGAAATTGAACAAGCCCCTCAAATACTTTCACATTCTGAGGATACTGAATTGACTGCTTGCCCTGTTTTGACTTGTAACGGGGGAATCTAGCACGACCTGCAAAAAAGTTTTTATAGGCTGTTGTTAGATTGAGCGTTGTTGCTTGCAAAACTTGGCTGTAACATTCAGATAACCATAAAGTTTCTTCTGCTTTTTTAAGATGGGGTAAGAAGGCATTAAGTGCTGATTGACCGAGGCTTTTTCCGGTTTTTTGTAAGTCTCGATCGACTTGTTTAAAGCGTAATTCCACCACCATCTAGCACAGCCAAAGTGCTGAGATAATAACACCTGTTGTTCTGGTGTTGGATAAACTCTAACTTTGACCGCTTTGTGTAACATCTTAACACCTCCTTACTGCATTATACACAAAACAGTAAGAGTATCGAGAAGATTTGGAAATTTGAGTGGAGCCTATTTCTCTGCCTTTCATCCCACCGCGCTAAGATTAGTACATCTTCTTCGGGGGACTTCCCGGCGAGGTAGTTAAAGTTTGTCGCTGCAACCGTTGAGCTTCTGCTTGCTATGAGAACCCGGTTAATTTGGGCTTGAGCATCTTGGGTTGCTTTTTTAACTGTGAACTACCTACACGCTTCCTGGCGGTGAGCGTGTAGGCTTCCGAATTCAATGGGGATTGCCTCAACTTTCATAGATTTTTTACGTCCTGAAGATTTTGGTCTTACATTCCCTCCAAGGGCAGAAGCGCTAGTTCCTAACGCCAGAATTCGCAAACCTTCATTTCTAATATTTATTGCAGCATTAATATCTCTATCATACTGAACTGCTTTTCCTCCTTCCTCCGACTTCCATCGGACTTCTGTCAACTGTCAACTGTCAACTGTCAACTGTCAACTGTCAACTGTCAACTCTCAACTCTTCCTTCCTCCTTCAAAATCTGCTAGAGAAGGGGCATTGGTGGGACTTACCCAACCCAAAGCGAGTATAAAAAAAGACTCCTTGGGCAAGTTTTGAATTTATAGCGACAAATGTTAAAAATTAGAATTTGAAAATGGCAGAAAATAAGCTAAAGTTAGATGAGAACGGTTGAAGAAAAATATCTAATGTTGCAGCAACACCCTTGGCCGAAGACAATTGAAGAGGCGATCGTCATTCAAGATGTTCTCCGGTCAGAGGTAATTACCGAAAATCTACGGTCGCCAGTTCGGTACGTCGCAGGCGTAGATGTCGGCTACGACAGTGTAGAAGGCGTATCGCGGGCCGCTGTAACAGTTTTGAGCTTTCCAGACTTGCAATTACAGCAGCAGTCTGTGGTTCGCAGTCCTACAGCTTTTCCTTACGTTCCCGGTTTCCTGTCTTTTCGAGAAGTGCCGGCAGTCCTCGACGCTTTACAAAATATCAGTTTGAGACCAGACTTGATATTGTGCGACGGTCAAGGACTAGCTCACCCCCGCAGGTTCGGCCTGGCCTGCCATTTGGGAGTTTTGACAGGAATTGCGACGATCGGAGTTGCCAAAACTAGATTTATCGGAGAACATTCAGAAGTAGGGTTCGAGCGGGGCAGTTGGCAGCCTTTGCTGCACGAGGGATCAACGGTAGGCGCAGCGTTAAGGACGCAAACAGGGATAAAACCGATTTATGTATCGATCGGTCATAAGGTAGACTTGATAAGTGCGATCGAGTACGTCCTGCACTGCGCCCCGAGGTATCGCTTGCCAGAAACAACTCGATCGGCAGACCAACTAACATCGGGATAACTGAGCGGCCCCGAAGGCATCAAAAAAATAAAAAGTCAAAAGATAAAAAAGCATCCCTCTTTGGACTTTGAATTTTAGAAGTGTCGCCGTTAAGTCGAAAAATGCTCTGAGTGTATCGCCAATCAGCTTTCGGTTCCATCCTTCCAGCGAACTAAAGAATGACTATACCTGAGAAAGAGGTATAAAAGTTGGGGGATTTCTAGAATGATTGAAAGACAGTAATCAGCTTAAACATTGACGGCTTGAACTACAGTACCCGGGCGTGAACTATGTTTAGTTCACATTTGTAAATTATCAAACAGTCATCCTGCGACTTAAACTCAAAGTTTACATTTGTCAGATGACGTTTCATAATTTACCGTCTAACCTCTCATCGCTGGCTGGGAGTCCCAACTACGGTGGGAGGTGGAGGCGGGATCGATCTAAAAAATCAGCAAACAAACAAGGAGACAGTCATGGCTGAGAAAAGCAAACGTGGATTCGCATCTATGGACGCAGAAAAACAGCGCGCAATTGCTAGCAAAGGCGGAAAAGCTGCACACGCGAAAGGAACTGCACACGAATTTACTTCGGAAGAAGCCAGAGAAGCCGGTCAAAAAGGTGGCGAAGCTGTCAGCAGAAATCGGGAACACATGGCTCAAATTGGTCGCGAAGGCGGCCGGAAAAGTCGCAAAAGCGAAGCTTAATTGAGTCGGTGACTATTTAACACAGTGACTGAAATATCGTCACTGTGGGATTCTTAAGAAGTTATGAAGCTGTCTTGAGGGTCAAGAAGTTTGCGGGCTAGACAAGGCAAGCAAACACCAGTCTGTCTCTCAATAACGCTCTTTTGTCACTCCAGAAAAATAAAAATTGCAGCCAACTGATGAAACTTATACTCAATGGGCAATCTGGCGATCGAAAACTGATAGGAACCCATACCTCAAGCTCAAAAGGGGAAAGTCTCTCGGTGTAAAAGTTCCAGGTTTTTATATGACGAGAGTGACGAAAGAGCGATAAAAGCCAATCCGATCGCAAAAAGCCCCGATTTCGGGGCTTTTTTGTTTGTGAGACGAAATATTTGGTTAACTCGTATAGACTTTCTCAAAAACATGAGGTACTCATGGGCATAGGGCATAGGCCAAACCGGGCATAGAGTTCCGTGGGCATACTTCACTTTTTTGGAGAACCGCTATATATAGCAAGCCTCTCATCAGTTGTGTAATTGTTGTAGGGTTCTAACCACGCCCGGTTGCCCGATAGATATGGGGTAGGCGAAGAAAGGCACTACCCTACAAATTTATCTGAATCATTTAGGATTGCTATATAAACGGACACCGAGGGAACGCAAGACTACTTGTAGCGCATCCCAATGAAGTTTCAAGAATATCCGCACTTTTAGGGCGGGGAGTATATTAAATATTTCAGGAAACTATTGAACGATGACAAACCAGCTTAATTTAACATGGACAGAGGCTGGGGTTCGTCAAACTCAGACGATTCTAAACGAACAGCCAAGCAAAAACCCGGGAAGCGTGAGACTCGGACGCGACCCAGCGCAGTGCGATATAGTATTTTCGGATTCCAGTGTATCGGGGTTGCACGTGGAAATATTTTTTAATCAGGAATTGCAGGAGTATGCAGTGCGGAATTTGCGCCCCAGCAATCCGCCGCTGGTAGACGGAAAAATTCTCGCCTCGGGCGAAGCAATATTGAAATCCGACAGTCGCATCCATTTAGGCCAAGTGGAAATCGAGGTGAATGTAACTGAGGTGCACTTAGCCGCGCCGCTGACAGTTTTGCTTGGGGCGCCTCCGGTGCAAATTTCTTCCCCGCCGGCGCAGCCTTCTACCTACGGTTTGCAGTGTCCCAAGTGCAGCCGGGTTTCGCCTTACGCGCAGTTAAGTGCGGGGTGTCCGTGGTGCGGTACTTCTTTGGCGGCGGCGGCGAGTGTGGTGCTGTCTCCTTGAGGGGAGAGAAAAAGCCAGAATCGCGCGATCGCTCTTTTGTTCGATCGCGCGATCGCCAATGCTAGGATCGTGCAGGAAACAGCACCTAATTTTCGCTTCTTAACACTTTTGGGACTGCATTTAATCCAAAATCTCAAATATCAGCGGTAAGATGCACCATTAGCAGCCCACACTTTAAATACGACGAGTGGCGCATTTTGCTTAGTTTCACCCGATTGCTACGGAAAATCTAGCTTTGAATCACCAGAAATCTACAGAGATTCTGGGTTTCTCGCCTCCATGCACCTAAAACTATTAAAGTTTTTGATACAAGCCCCGAGATCAAATCAAATCTCTCAAATTCAAAAATCTTTTTTCCCAGAAAGCTCAAAGCCGACGGCTGATGTTTAAAAAATAATAATGAATCCTCAACCCTTGCACCTGCGACTTACTTGGAAAGATACAGCTACGGGGGATTGTCGCTCCCCGATACTCGAATTGCCCATCGCTTTGGGACGTATTTTTGAAGGTATGCCCTCCACCATCAACGGTGAGCGAGTTTCTCGAATTCCCCTCAAAAGCAGTCAAGTGTCTCGGTTTCACGCTGTGATTGCCACCGAAGGCGACAGTATTGTAGTTACTGACACTGGGAGCCGCAACGGTACTTTTGTCAACGGCACCCGCCAAACCCGGTGCGTGCTGGCAAATGGCGATATGCTGCAAATCGGGCCCTACAAGATTGCCATTTCATTTACTGTTAATTCCACAGAAACCCAGTCTGTCAATTCTCACATTTTCTTTAACCCGCAGACCAATAGGCCAGACCCCGCGTTGGGGCAGCCCATGGTGTCGCCGGTGCCTCAAACAAATAGTAGGGAAGAATTTCCGCCGATCGCATTTTTGCAGGCAAATCAAGTCACAATGCGATCGATCCAATCTATGGGACTGCCGGTTGAAGAAATTGATTGGGCTGCTGTTGGTGGCGGTTTGGGCAGCTTGATTTGGGTGGATTTGCTGAGAATTTGCGGCGTGAAGGTCGATCGAATTGCCGTTCTGGGCATGGAATCGGAACCCTACGCCCGTTACCGTCGGTTGTGCCTGAATTCTCAAATTCCGCTGCGAGAACGCCTGCGATCGAATTCTGACTCGTGTCCGGACAACATTTGGGGCTGGCCTCCCTATGCTTTGCGGGAAGCTTGGCAGGTATTGCTGAAAGGGCGGTTGATGGTGTCGCTAAAGTTGATGTGGCAGGTGTTTGCGGAACCGACTTTTGCCGAAACTTATACGCCGCGCGCCGGGAATGTGTTTGACTCGATTGACAGGGAAACTGTGCGTATCGGGTGGAATCAGATGTTTCGCTACGGGAGAGTGCGGGCGATTCGGAAGACAGATGACGGCAGGTACGCGATCGCTTATTCTCGATCGAATGCCAATCAACGCGATCGTGCTTTTTTAATCGCCAAATACGTACACTTAGCCACCGGCTATCCCGCAATTCAATTTTTGCCAGACTTGCAAGAATATCGCGAAAAAACCCAGGATTTTGAGTCGGTTGTTAACGCTTACGAAAGCCACGACGGCGTTTACGAAAAGTTGGAGGCGAAGGGCGGCAGCGTTTTAATTAGAGGGCGGGGAATTGTGGCTTCGCGGGTGGTGCAGCGAATTTATGAAGCGCGACAGCGAAATGCCAACATTCAAGTATTGCATTTGATGCGATCGCCCAAACCTCAAGGTAACAAATTCGATCGAGCTCAGAGAAACGTCGAAAATCACTATGAATTCCAACCTTTCAACTGGCCCAAAGCCTGTTGGGGCGGCGAACTCCGCGTACTTTTGGAAAAAGCCAAACCCGAATTTCGCCCGCAGTTTCTCGGAGACTGGGGCGGCACTACCACAGCCAATCGCAGCGACTGGCGGCGGATAGTCAAAGAAGGTTTAAGTCAAGGATGGTATCAAATTACCTTCGGCGAAGTCGAGCGAGTCGAGCGCGACAGTCAAAATCGCACCGTGACTTACATTCAGGAAAAGGATCTCAAGGGGCAAATTAAGTTACAAGCTGATTTTATTATTGACGCAACGGGTTTGGACGCTAAGGTAAAAACCAGTCCCCTGTTAGAGGATTTGGTAGTTCAATACAATCTTCCCCTCAATAATTTGGGGCGTTTGAGTGTCAACAACGATTTTGAAGTCCCCGAATTACGCAATGCCTCCCCCAACAACCCAGAAGGGCGGGTGTACACAGCGGGCGCGATTACTTTGGGCGGGCCTTACGCGCCCGTAGACAGCTTTTTGGGCTTGCAATACGCCGCCCTGCGTTCTGTTGAAAGTCTGGCAGCTAACGGAGCTCCGGGTGTTGGGAAATTGAGCGTTTGGCGATCGTTCCTACAATGGTCAAAGTGGATTTTAAATAAATCTCCAGGATAATTGGAAGAAGGAAGTTCGGCAACGGATTTTGTAGCGGATGTAACGGATGTAAAAGAGCTTCGCCTTCTACCTCAAATCCCAATCCTCAATCCAAAATTCAAAATCCAAAATCCAAAATTCAAAATCCAAAACTCAAAATCTAAAATCGAATGACTCCCACCTTATTCGGCCGCTGGCAAACTCGGTTACTGCTATTTGCCACCGTAGGCGTTTTAGTAACCCTACCCTTTTTTCTGGGTTTAACTACCTCCACATCAGGCTCAATTTTTTTCTTTATTTTAGGGTATGTAGCAATTTTTGGCATCGCCTGGGATGTCATATATATCTACATCCAGCAGTTTCGCTGGGATCGAGATTGGCCCGGAGTATTTCAATTAATCGCCGGGATTTGGGAAGCACTTTTTGTGTTATTTTTAATCAAAATTATCGGTTTGCCCGGAATACCTCGGCAAGATTTTGACTTGGGAGCTTTTGCATTGCATTATAGTTTAGTGTGGCTGGCTATTTATCTAGCATCGCAAACACTGATGCGAATTTTATTTCCCTACTGGCGTTTCCGAGGCGGTCAATGGTTTTAAGAATAGACTTGAATTTCCTAAATCTTTGAGGAGAGAGGGAAACCGCAGATGTCAGGCAGATTGACGCAGATAAACGCAGATATTTTTGATATAGGAAAACGCATGAAGATAATGTGGTTGTCTAATAGTTTTGAGTAGGGAAACGGCACTGCCTTGTCGGGCGAGGGGTTCTGCGACTTTTAATAATAGTCAGGTGTACGCGCAACCGAATTTATAGTAAGCTTAGTTTAAAATAACTGGGATGATTTAATGTACCGTTCTCCCTGTATATTCTCCTTTTTTTCCGGTTCGGGATTCCTTGACCTCGGTTTTGAATTAAGTGGGTTTCATGTAGCCTATGTCAATGAAATTTTCTCACCTTTCATGCAAGCATACCGCTACTCTCGGCAATGCCTGAATTTGCCGTTACCGGAATACGGATACTGCGAAGGAGAGGAAGCAGATGTCACTCAACTTGTAGGGGGAAAACCAGCTTCTCGCCTGCGGGAATTGATGCAGGATGCCCGCCAGCATCACGATATTGTGGGATTTATCGCGGGGCCGCCTTGTCCAGACTTTTCTGTGGGTGGCAAAAACCGAGGGCTGGAAGGAGATAAAGGCAAACTTTCAGCTTCCTACATTGAATTGATTTGCCAGCAGCAGCCGGATTTCTTTTTGTTTGAAAATGTCAAAGGTTTGTGGAGGACAAAAAAACATAAAGCTTTTTACGACGAACTCAAGCTTAAGTTGGCTGATTCGGAATATTTTTTTGTGGAACGTTTAATAAATGCGATCGAATATGGAGTACCGCAGGATAGAGACCGCATTATTTTGATTGGCTTTAAAAAAAATCTTGTCACAAATCTGGGGATTATCCTAGATGAATCCAGCCCAATGTTACCTGAAAAATTATTTCCCTGGGAAACTCAGGTATTATATCCCAAATCAGAAGTTTTTTGTCATCCTTGGCCTGAAAGAAATGCTTTTGTACGTGATGGTTTCTTGCCTTGTCCCGATGGCATCACCCAAGAATTAACAGTAGAGTTTTGGTTCCAAAAAAATGATGTTCTAAACCATCCCAACGTTGAACATTATTTTCAACCCAGAGCAGGTATTAAAAGGTTTGCTGAGGTCGATGAGGGAGACGATTCAAAAAAATCTTTCAAGCGCCTGCACCGCTGGCGTTATTCGCCGACTGCTTGTTATGGAAATAACGAAGTTCACTTGCATCCTTACAAAGTTCGCAGGCTTTCTGTTGCTGAAACACTAGCTATTCAGTCGCTACCAAAAGAGTTTGCACTGCCGAATAATATGACGCTGACTAATATGTTTAAAACTGTGGGGAATGGAGTTCCTTATCTCGCTGCGCAAGGTATTGCTAGAACAATTTTAGATTTTTTATAATCTAAATAGATCTATAGTTGCCCATCAAGATGACTCTCAGCAATTTGGTTTGTAGTGAGGACTTTAGTCCGCAGAAAAAGAGAGGACTAAAGTCCTCACTACAAACGATTTCGATAATTTAGTTTGTAGTGAGGACTTTAGTCCGCAGAAAAAGAGAGGACTAAAGTCCTCACTACAAACGATTTCGATAATTTAGTTTGTAGTCAGGACTTTAGTCCGCAGAAAAAGAGAGGACTAAAGTCGAATGGCACTGCTCAAGGCTTAATCACCTTCGCAGTTTAGCTTTCAACACAGAGCGAGGTTCCTGCATTCGAGAATACGGTTTCGGCCTTCGTTTCAAAACTAAGGGTTCAGAACGCCCAGGTCGAATCGTAAGTAAATTAGTTGCCACCTGTTCCAAAAGTAATTGACGCCATTGTCGCTGTTGGCGTTTGACTGTAGTTGCTAACAGCGTCAATAACTAAACTGTTGCCTAGTTGATTGGAATGAGAGTTGAAAAACTGTATTTTCTGATGAAGATACAGCCTGCCACATAATGGTACGTAATAAATTGTAAGCTAATAAGTGTGTCCAGATTTCTTTTCTCACCATCACCGGAGTTTTAGCTGTTAACATCTCCATTTTTAACGTGGTTTTCAGATAGCGTAAATTGACTTCTGCTGCTGACCAACGCAATCCATATAAAGCCGTCAACTTTTTAACTGTGTACCGTTTGGCATCCAGCAAGGTTGTTACTACAATTATCCGCTCATCTCGGAAACCGCGTTGCTTAATTCGTAAGCATACTTCTCGGACGATGAAACTAGATGGCAATGCCTCGAATTCCTCAGCCGTCATGTGGTTGGGACGCTGTTGGGGCTTGTTCCAGACAACTTTATGGTCGCCTATTCCTAACTTTTTGCCCCGTCTAAAGTCGGTTTTACGGAGATGATTTTTCCGGAAAACAGCGTCGGCTCCTTGCTGTTTTACCAAAACTAAATCGACATAATTACCATAAGCTTGATCGGCTAATACCACATCGTCTGGAACTAAATTTCCATAAATCAAACGGCTCATTACAATCTCACTCACCGCCAAGGATGCTATGCCAGCGCATACCACTGCACCTGTAAGTAATGAAAATAGAACTACCATTTTTGCAATCGGAAATCCACATCCTGGTTTTTGATTGCTGTGTTGTGGATACTCGGCTTGATTTTCAGGAGTATCACTCATTAATACTGTTGTCCCATCTAATACTCGCACTCGTCGTCCACACCATTGTTGTTCTATGCTCCCTTCCTTTTCTAGGTTTTCTGCGACTATTGGTACTAACTGTTGAACGAGTTTTTCTGGCAGTCGTTTACGAGCTTTACTATATGCCCCGGTGTCAGAAGAAGGAGACTTGGCGGAGGCAGCACTGAGCCACGTACTCATCCGCTTCACGGCTTGACTCAAACTTTTGTCGGGATCGAGTACCTGGGATACCATTGCCCACAGGGTGACGGATGGTGTGTAGATGCTTTGGTAGTAGGTGATCTTCTCATAAGCTAGAAGCTCTTGGATTAAGGCATCTGGCAGCAGCTTTTCCCAAGGTGAGGCAACGCTTTGCAAAAATTGTTGTTTGAGAATGGACGCACGATTTGGCATAATGGAAGGAGATATTTTGGTTTGTAAGGCAATTATCTATGTATATCTTGCCTTACAGATTTTTTTTTCGTCACTTTTTCAGTGCCATTTGACTAAAGTCCTTACTACAAACGATTTCGATAATTTAGTTTGTAGTCAGGACTTTAGTCCGCAGAAAAAGAGAGGACTAAAGTCCTCACTACAAACGATTTCGATAATTTAGTTTGTAGTCAGGACTTTAGTCCTCATAAAAAGAGAGGACTAAAGTCCTCACTACAAACGATTTCGATCGGGAGCAAATTAACTGGATATGATATTACCCACAGAAGTGTTATAATAACTTGTTAAGGTTGAAAACCTAGATTTTTTATTTTCCTGCAATTCGCCATGACTGTTAAACCCCGCCGCTATCACATTACCACTTTCGGATGCCAGATGAACAAAGCCGACTCCGAACGGATGGCTGGCATTCTGGAAAATATGGGCTTTGAGTTTTCCGAAGATCCGAACGACGCTAGTTTGATTCTCTACAATACTTGTACTATTCGAGACAATGCCGAACAAAGAGTTTATTCTAACCTGGGAAGGCAAGCTCATCGCAAGCGCAAAGAACCGGGTTTAACTTTAGTTGTAGCTGGATGCGTGGCGCAGCAGGAAGGTGAAGCGCTGTTGCGTAGAGTGCCAGAATTAGATTTAGTAATGGGCCCGCAACACGCTAACAGACTTGAAGATTTGCTGGAACAAGTTTTTCAGGGAAATCAAGTTGTGGCGACGGAAGCTGTGGAGATTATGGAGGATATTACTAAGCCTCGCCGCGACAGCCAGGTGACTGCTTGGGTGAATGTAATTTATGGCTGTAATGAACGCTGCACTTATTGTGTTGTGCCGAATGTTCGCGGGGTTGAACAGTCGCGAATGCCGGAGGCTATTCGGGCTGAAATGGAGGAGTTGGGCCGTCAAGGTTACAAGGAAGTAACTTTGTTGGGGCAGAATATTGATGCTTACGGGCGCGATTTGCCGGGGACGAAACCGGATGGTAGCAACCTGCATACTTTGACTGATTTGCTTTATTTTGTGCAAGATGTTCCTGGAGTCGATCGCCTGCGTTTTGCTACTAGCCACCCTCGCTATTTTAATGAACGATTGATTAAGGCTTGTGCGGAGTTGCCGCAGGTTTGCGAACATTTTCACGTGCCTTTTCAGTCGGGGGATAATGAGATTCTGAAGGCGATGTCTCGGGGTTACACTCAGGAGAAATATCTGCGAATTGTTGATATGATTCGCCGTTATATGCCTGATGCTTCGATTACGGCTGATGCGATTGTCGGTTTTCCTGGGGAGACGGAGGCGCAGTTTGAGAAGACTCTGAAGTTGATCGAAGATGTGGGTTTTGATTTGGTGAATACTGCTGCTTATTCGCCTCGCCCGGGAACGCCTGCTGCTTTGTGGGAAAATCAGTTGAGTGAGGAGGTAAAAGCCGATCGCCTGCAACGCATCAATCATGTCGTGACAACAACGGCTATGGAGCGATCGCAGCGCTATTTCGGGCGCACGGAGGAGGTTTTGGTGGAAGTCCAAAATCTCAAAGATCCAACTCAGGTGATGGGGCGCACTCGCGGCAATCGTCTCACATTTTTTAAGGGGGATATTGCACAATTGGCTGGTAAGATTGTGCGTGTTAAAATTACTGATATTCGCGCTTTTAGTTTGACTGGCGAAATGCTGGAAAATCTAAATTAGATTGCGAATTTAATTTCTTTTCCTCCCCTTCCATATCTACTAACTCAAAAATATTCCCCGTTCCCCCGATTAAAATGGAAAAACCAATTCGCATTTTACTGCAAACAACGATTCCAACAACTGAGGATGACTGGAGTATCGAGCGTTTCTCTTTGTTGCGAGACTATTTGGCCGATCTGAAGGACGATCGGGGAAATCAATTATTTCAAGTAACGGCAAGAAACCGCGAATCAAATGTAGAAGGAAATGACCCAATCTTAAGCACTTTGGGAGATTCAATATTTGACGAGCTGTGGCTGTTTGCTGTTGATGTGGGAGACGGTTTGACCGAAAAAGATTGTGCGGGAATTAAAGCTTTTCACCAGCGGGGCGGCGGGATTTTGGCAACTCGCGACCATCAAGATTTAGGTTCGTCTATCTGCACTATTTCTGGTGTAGGGGCTGCACATTTTTTTCAAACTAAAAATGTCGATCCAGATCCATCGAAACATTGCAGAGATGATGTTGATACTACTAATATTTCTTGGCCTAACTATCATTCTGGACGCAATGGGAATTATCAGAGAATTATTCCGATCGCTCCGGTGCATTCTCTTTTGCAAAGGCCTGGTGCTTCTGTCGAAGCGATCGAGTTTTTTCCGGCTCATCCCCATGAAGGTGGTGTGGGTGTCCCCCCAGGCGATCGCTACGGTAGGGTAATTGCACAAGGAAAAAGTTTGGTGAGCGATCGCATTTTTAACCTCGCTGTTGCTTTCGAGTGGCCTCCCGATACGATCGGAAATCAGCTCGGACGTGCAGTGGCTCAATCGACTTTTCATCATTTCTGCGATTATAATTGGAATGTGGATATGGGCTGCCCGAGCTTTGTGAGCGAACCGCCGGGAAACACTATGCAAACAGAGTCACAGGCTTTAGATGATATCAAAACTTATGTCCGCAATTTAGCTTTGTGGCTGGCTCGAAAACCGCAATAAAACTCTAATTTGTAGTGCTGTCCCCGCTCGCGTATAATACTCGCGAGCTCGCGACAACTCGCACTCGAAGAAAAAATGCTTTTGACCAAAATGAGATGCTCCCGATCCTTCGGAGTTAACTCCTTGGATAGATGCGGACTAAAGTCCTCACTACTAACATTGTTGGCGGGCGATCGACTGAACAGGATCTGAGGTTGGTGGCTGGCGGTCAAATTAGATTTGATTTTTATTAAGAAAAGAGAGTTTAAATCCATGACACAAAGTTCAGAATTCGACGCACAACAGTCAAATCCTCAAACAATTGCTCAAACAGACGCAGAAGATGAATTGCCGCAGCCAAACGAACGCGGAGAGTATAAAAGAACATCTCACCGATATTGGGAAGCCACAAATTCTGACCCGAATGGTGTCAAATGTCGCATGGGCCCGCACTCTATTCAGGAAATAGAAGATCCAGGGAGCAAGGTAAATTTAAATATTGCCAGTTGGCCTGTAGTTGGTACTTTGAAACCAGGGCAGAATTTTGAAATCTATCTCGGCCCTAGCGGATTGGGGGTTTTGTACGATGCCCAACGTCAACCTTGGTTTTTTATAGAAAAAAGTGAGGGTAGCGGCGCGCCGAGTAATTGTTTTGTTCAGGCTAACAGGAGTTTTGTGAAACCAATACAGCCCCAGTAGCTCTGCTCTGATGAGATCGCAAGTTTTGTCAGTTTTTGAGCTTGTTTAATTATCCTGAATTCTCGCTTTCTGTCGAATACTTTCTGTTTGAGTGGCGCTATCTGCGTGTATATTTATCAAAAAGTATCGGGAGTATGGAAAAATGACGAAGATGCGGATCGGGTTACTCTTCGGGGGGCGATCGGGCGAACACGAAGTCTCTATTAGTTCGGCAAGGGCGATCGCCCGCGCCCTCGCTGCTGACGAAAATGCCTCTAAATACGAAGTTCTGCCCTTTTACATCCAAAAAGACGGCCGCTGGCTGTCGGGAACATTACCGCAGCAAGTCTTAGCCGACGGCAAACCTCTGGAAATAGAGTCACAAGCAGGAGAAGCTTGGCAATTTCCTAATTTTAATGGAGTAGATGTTTGGTTCCCGGTTTTGCACGGGCCTAACGGCGAAGACGGTACGGTGCAAGGATTGCTGAAATTATTGCAAGTTCCTTTTGTCGGTTCCGGGGTTTTGGGTTCGGCGCTGGGAATGGATAAAATAGCGATGAAAATGGCTTTTGAACGCGCAGGTTTACCGCAGGTAAAATACATCGCTGTCAATCGTTCCGAAATCTGGTCGAATCCTTGCGTTTTCCCCAAACTGTGCGACAAGATTGAAGCTGAATTGGGCTATCCTTGCTTTATTAAACCAGCAAATTTGGGTTCGTCTGTGGGCATTTCTAAGGCTCGATCGCGCGCTGAGTTAGAAGCCGCTCTTGATGGCGCCGCCAGCTACGACAGGCGGATCATTGTGGAAGCTGGTGTGGTTGCTAGAGAGTTAGAATGTGCGGTTTTGGGCAACGACAATCCGAAAGCTTCAACGGTGGGAGAAATTAGTTTTCAAAGCGATTTCTACGACTACGAAACTAAATATACTGAGGGACAATCCGAGTGTTCAATTCCGGCAAAGGTCAGCAGTGCGATCGTCTCGCAAATCCAAGAAATGGCAGTGCAAGCATTCTTATCCATTGACGCAGCCGGTTTAGCGCGGGTAGACTTTTTCTACGTTGAATCAACCGGAGAAGTTTTGATTAACGAAATCAACACTTTCCCCGGATTTACAGCTACCAGTATGTATCCTCAAATGTGGGCACATGATGGTATTTCTTTCCCCGAATTAGCAGACCGTTTAATTCAATTAGCTCTCGAACGGCACGGGTAAAAAGCTTGAATTGTGAGCCTAAAACTCCTTTCCTAAAAATAGCAAAAAGTAAGTTATTCCGCAGGTAATATATCCATACCAGCGGAAACGAGATAACATGGTTGTGGCAGGGAGTACCTGCCCACAGCCCAATTTCTGCTACTAGCAGAGCAAGTGGGAATTTTTAGCAGCCTGGTATAACTAAATGCAACATAAAATCGTTAACGGAGAACGGCGAATAGCAGCGTCAATCTCACATCTGGCATCTCAAATTTTAACTTGGTTAACTTAATGAGACGTTTCACTAAACTGCCGCAGTGGTGGACTTACGGACTGTTATTCCCTCTAGCGGTACTCAACTGCTGGTTAGCCCTCCTAGTGTTTGAATATTTTCGCGCTCTGATTACTGTTTTGGTAATCGCTACAGTGTTCTCTTTTTTGCTAGATTATCCAGTGCGTTTTCTGTGCAAATACGGGATGAAGCGCGATCGCGCAGTTTTATCGGTATTGTTCGTAACAATACTGATATTGGTGGTTTTAGGTGTCACTCTGGCCCCGATGCTGCTGAACCAAATTACTGAACTCGCTACCCGACTCCCAAGTTGGATAGTTTCTGGTACAGAACAGATTCAAGCGTTCCACAAGTGGGCGGAAAATCGCCGTCTTCCGATTGATGTTAGCGGTTTGACTACTCAATTGAGCGATCGACTTTCAACTCAATTGCAGTCTCTCATCGGCGAAATCCTCAAATTTGGTTTGGGTGCGGCAGACAGTCTGGTGAATTTTCTGCTGACAATAGTTCTGACATTCTACTTGCTCTTGCATGGCGATCGTGTGTGGGAAGGATTGTTTAAGTGGTTTCCCTCGAAACAGAGCCTGCAATTTCGGCATTTGCTGGCCCGAAGCTTCCACAACTACTTCGTCGGACAAGCAACCTTGGCGGGTTTGATGGGACTGTCGATGACTGTGGCTTTTTTAATTTTGCGAGTTCCCTTCGGGCTGCTGTTCGGTTTGGGTGTTGGTGTAATGACGATGATTCCCTTCGGGGCGCCTTTCAGTATTTGCGTTGTCAGTTTGCTGATCGCATTAAACAACTTTTGGCTTGGTATGACAGTTTTAGCTGTCGCGACAGTCATAGATCAAGTAATTGAAAGCGGGGTTGCTCCTCGATTATTAGGTGGTTTTATTGGTCTCAATCCGGTGTGGATTTTAGTTTCTCTGCTAGTGGGAGTTAAGGTGGCGGGTGTAGCAGGTTTGTTAGTTGCTGTGCCGATGGCTGGTTTTATTAAGAATACTGTTGATATTTTGGAAACTTTGAGGAACAAGTCGAGGGAAATTGATGCGGTTAGTTCCATTGAACCTAATAATGTTAAAATCCGAGATTCCAACAGGGAAAAAATATGAAAAATAGACAAGATCGTTTGCTTTGCTACCCTTCACCGAAGGCATAAAGGCGAACGGATCCCTTCAAAGAGCGCTCCTCTCTTCGGATCGTGTTAAGTGAAGCGTATTGCGATTGAACCTACGGAAAAATAATACTATAGCCTTTCGAGCTCTCCTATGAGGTACTCATGGGCATAGGGCATAGGGCATAGGGCATATCTCACTTTTTTGAAAACCGCTATATTTTAGATTAACGTTCATAGCCGTAGGATAGGGATACATCGACAATCCTCAAGAAAGAGCGACTGTTTCGAGCGAGCAACGCACCGGTTTCATTGCAGGCTAAGGAAACAAACCCAACATTTTTGTTTGAGTTATGGGCCGCCGGTAGCAAGGCCATGAAGATTTTCCAGGAAATGCGGAATATGCGGATCCGTTACCGTAGTTGGTATTATCGGAGGTGTGGCAATTCGTCAGTCCTCACCCAGGGCGATCGCGCTGACCACCTAAAATCAACAATTTGCCTGCAACAGTCTGGTTTCTACTCCAGCCTGTAGGGTAAATCCCACCACCCAAGCACATCTGATAAATGTTTCAATTAAAATGAAAGAACCTTGAGTTCTAAGTTGATTGCACTAGGTGCTAAAACTACCAAACGATAATTATAACTTTCGCCCATTCTCCTAGCAAATTAATACTATGTCAACCCCAAAAAAATCTAATCAAACTCAACCTTCTCGCTTTTCGGTGCCGAAAAAAATTGCTTTTCTATCCCTAGTTTTGCTCGGCTCTACGGCAACTGTCGGCTGCAACGCCCTAACTTCCCAAGTTCCTGGCAGTTCTAATGCTGTCAAAGCCGAACAACCTGCAAGCGCAGCGCCAATCTCAGCTTTGCCTCGAAATATATTGCCGAATCAAGACTCTAATTTTGTGACTCAAGTAGTGCAAGAAGTCGGCCCGGCAGTGGTACGAATCAATTCTTCTCGCACTGTTAAAACCGAACAGCCTGATGTTTTGGACGATCCATTTTTTAACCGTTTCTTTGGCCCAGACTCTCCGATTAGACCGGGAAATAAGGTACAACGAGGCTCTGGTTCGGGTTTTATTTTTGGTTCCGACGGCCGCATTTTGACTAACGCTCACGTTGTTGATGGCGCAGATACGGTGACGGTAAAACTGAAGGACGGTCGCGAATTTGCAGGCAAAGTTTTGGGTGTAGATACAGTTACTGATGTGGCTGTTGTTAAAGTTGAGGCTACCAATTTGCCTGTGGTGAATTTGGGTAAATCGGAAGATTTACAGCCGGGAGAATGGGCGATCGCGATCGGCAATCCCCTCGGTTTGGACAATACCGTGACTGTCGGTATTATTAGCGCTACAGGCCGTTCTAGCGCCGATGTGGGCGTTCCCGACAAGCGCGTCAGCTTTATTCAAACCGACGCCGCCATCAATCCCGGCAATTCCGGCGGCCCGTTGCTGAACCAGCGCGGTCAAGTTATCGGCATGAATACGGCGATTATTGAAGGTGCCCAAGGGTTGGGTTTTGCGATTCCGATCGATCGGGCGCAACAAATTGCCAACCAATTAGTCAGTACCGGAAAAGCCGAACATCCTTATCTCGGCGTTCGGATGTTGAGCATTACTCCCGAAGTCAAAGCAGAATTCAACAAAAATCCCAACGCCAAATTGAGGCTGACTGAAGATAAAGGCGTGTTAGTTATGGGAGTTGCGAAAAATTCGCCGGCGTCACAAGCTGGAGTGCGCGTTGCTGACGTGATCAAAAAAATCAACGGTACAGAAGTCACCGATGCTGGCAGCGTACAGCAAATTGTGGAGCAAAGTACCGTAGGCAAGGATATGCAGCTTGAGTTGAGCCGCAGCGGACAACCTGTGACTGTGGCCCTGAAAGCTGGTGCTTTTCCAGCGGGCCAGAAGCAGTAGAAGTTAAAATAATATAATGATTAAAGCCCCGACTTATTGAATAAATTGGGGCTTTAATTATTCTACTCGGCGGTTGAAACCGCTGCTACACGAACAAAGTCCGCCTCCGCGGACTAAGAAAGGATATTTAAGCCGGATTTGGTATAATTTACAATTATTTCTATTGGTTATTAAAAGGTAGAAAAATGGCTAACATTAATCGGCGGCGCACTGAAAACATTAGCGGTAATTTTTATGTAGACAGTACCTGCATTGACTGCGATACTTGTCGGTGGATGGCACCAGAAGTATTTACTCAAGCCGGAGAACAATCTGCGGTTTACCAGCAGCCAACTAACGAAACAGCAGAAATGCGATCGCTCGCAGCTTTGCTGTCTTGTCCCACAAGTTCGATCGGCACTGTTGAAAAACCCCAAAACATCAAAGAAGTTCAGCAACATTTGCCCGCACTCGTCACGGAAAATGTCTACCACTGCGGCTACCATTCAGAAAAATCCTACGGTGCTGCTAGTTATTTAATTGTCCGCCCAGAAGGAAACATTTTAGTTGATTCTCCCCGTTTTGTACCGCCGCTAGTCAAAAACATCGAAGCAATGGGTGGCATTCGCTATCTGTACTTGACTCACCGCGATGATGTGGCAGACCATCAAAAGTATCGAGAGCATTTTAAGTGCGATCGCATTCTTCATGCAGACGAAATTAATGCTGACACTCGCAGTGTAGAAATTCAATTGTCTGGCAGCGAACCGCATCAAATAGCTGAGGATTTGTTAATTGTAACTGTTCCAGGTCACACGAAAGGTCACACGGTTTTACTGTATAAGAACAAGTTTTTGTTCAGCGGCGACCATCTCGCCTGGTCTGATAATTTGCAGCAGCTAATTGGCTTTCGTAATGCCTGTTGGTATTCTTGGTCGGAACAAATCAAGTCTATGCGAAACTTGGCTAATTATGACTTTGAATGGGTGTTGCCGGGACATGGGCGGAGGTATGATGCCGATCGAGAAACGATGGGCGAGCAAATGCAGAAATGTATTGCTTGGATGGAGGCTCATTAAATAAGGACTAAAGTCCTTACTACAAACTTGGCGCTCGGTTTGTAGTAAGGACTTTAGTCCTTTCCAAAAAGTTGGCAGTCATACCAAATCTGATTAGATTGGAATGATAGCGATTGTCCCGCTTGGAAGGAGGTTCGCCCTAGAAAGAAGGACTAAAGTCCTTACTACGAACCTGCTTGGAAGGAGGTTCGCCCCAGAAAGAAGGACTAAAGTCCTTACTACGAACCTGGACTAATGTCTTTACTACGAACCTGAATCAGGACTAAAGTCCTTACTACGAACCTGTTTTTTAGGCTTTGGGCAGGGCTACCAAAGTGATAGAATTTGCGGGATAAGTTGCCTTAAATCCAGCAGCGCGGACACTTAAATCGCTCTGACGGACGATCGCCCGCAAGTTCGCCTCGCTGTAGGTGTAAACTTGAGCTTTGGCACCTGGACTAAAGCCTTTCAGACTCAAGTTGCTGGTCAAGTTTTTACTGGTTTTGTTAATGATTACCAGCGTCAAAGCACCGTCCTTAGTGCGTTGCGATCCGTAGATTGACAATTGTCCCCCATCTGTACTTTGCGATCGCACCCAAGTCTCCCCGTACTTACCGCCCTTACCGTCATAATTCATGTAGGTTCGGAAGGCATAAGCCCCCGGTTCCGAGGACTTGGGAGGCCCCCACAGCGTCGCTAAATCCAGTTGTTCCCGCCCAAATATCCCCAGGATCTCGGCTTGAGTTAAGGCACCGTTCATCGACTCCAAACCGCCCCAATTGTATTCAGTAATGGCGACTTTTGTACCTGGATAATCTTGCTTGACCCATTCTCGAAACCGGGGTATAATTGTTAGCGGCGGATTGGATTTACCGATCCAACTTTCATCAACATAAGTGCTGTCCCACAGAGAGCGAGTCGATCGCAACCGGGCTGCTTGCGTCTTAGCATCGCCGGCGGGACAATTCGCCAAACACAGGTCATCGACGAGAGGATAGTAGTGTTGGTCGAAATAGTCGAGGATGCGAACACCTTTTTGCTTTTCGTAGGCGCGCATTTGCTGCAAGTACCACCGCGCAAACCAGACGCCGCCGTGTTTTTCGCGATCGCCCTTTACCCCAGAATCCACATAAACCGGCCAGCCAAAATCCGATGGCCCGAGTACCTTAGCGGTGGGATCTGTGGCTTTTACCATTGACGCATATTGGAAAGTGCGATCGCGCAATTCGTCATAACTTGTCGGTTCTGGATGAACGTCGCGGTGAGTGTTTCCCCAACCGCTTGGTTCATTGTCCATTTGATAAATTTGGACACCACCGTTAGTGGCAGTACCGTGGGTTTTAACTAAGTGCTTAACCCACTTTTCTTGAAATTCTGGGTTGCTGACAATACTAACATCAAGGCGGTTATTATTAGTAATTAAAGTGCCGTCGGGACGCTTCCCATTGCCACACTTATCGCCTTCGGGAAAAATGTAGGGATTGGTTTTTTCTTGCGCGCCGTATTTGGATACTCGAAAGCCGCAGTTCCAGGTGCTAAATTTATTTACATACCCAATAATCGGGATAGTAACGATACTTTTGCTGCCGTTATTGCGGTTAGTTTTGACAATTTTGTCGATGGAATCGCCGGGAATGGGGTTTTTGTTGTCGCCGCCACCGACGAAAAAGAAGTCATCGCCGACGTTGGAAGAATCCACCAACCAGTTGTAGCGGCTAGTGTGATTGGCGCCCCAGCGTTCCACCGGAATTCGCAACTCTTTGGCGAGGGCCGGATCTATGGCAAAATCGTTCATACCGTAGATGTCGGGACTGATGGAATGGCGATCGGCTGTCACGTCTACAGATAAGGATATACTGTTTTGGGCGATGCCATTTTTGAAGTAAACTGTTGTGGTGGCAATTGCGACAGTGGCGATTAAACCCAATAAAAATAGAACAAGCCAACGAGGTTTATTTTCCGGAGACAGCCATAAAAATCGTAAATTCATTAATTTTGTGATATGGTGGTTAGAAGAGCTTGTTTAAAATCTACTGCACTTTTATAATAAATTTCAGGATTGTCGATTAAAGCGCGATCGATTGCGGTGGCTAGCGGTTGAGGGATAGACGAAGTGCGATCGCGAATAGGAACCACATCATTATCCAACACAGCACGAAACGGATCTAACCCCACAAAATTACGAGGTGAATACCCCGAAATCATCACATACAAACAAGCAGCCGCCGCCCAAACATCAACCTCCGGCTTCGCATACTTATAATCAAGCACTTGCTGTCGCGGCATAAAATACGGCGTACCAACAGCATTACCACTCAAAGTTAAACCGCTTAAACCCGCTTGATCGAAAGCCTTTGCTAACCCATAATCTCCAATCTTAGCAACTTGTTTCCCACCCACATTCGCCAGAAAAATATTTCCCGGCTTCAAATCCCGGTGAGTCAAACCCCGTCCCTTCGCAAAACTACCATCAGCCAACCTGACATTGGGGATTTCCGCGTTGTGCGTGTAAGTCAAACCATCTAACACTTGTGTAATAATACTTATAGATTCGGCGATCGGCAAAGTGCTAACACCGCGCTTTTCCATCATATCCACAACACTGCCACCCTCGCAGTATTCCATCGTAAAAAAGAAAGTGTCATCAGCATAACCCGACTCTTTAAAACCTACCACATTCGGATGCTGCAAACATTTAGTATTCTCAACCTCCCGCAAAAACCAATTCACAGCCCGCTGATTCGCAGCCACCTTTGGTAACATCACCTTCAGCGCAACTTTTTCATTAGTTAGTTTGTGCTGCGCCAAATAAACCAAACTAAAACCACCCTTACCCAACTCCTTCAGCAAAACATAATCACCCAGAGTTCCAATATTATTTTTACCGCCCACAGCTTTGAACAGAAAAGCTTTCAACATTTTCCACAAATTCTCTTGATTTGAGGGAATAGTAGGGGATGATTGTTGTTCGAGGTTTTTCGCAATTTCCGGGTCAACGGCAACTGCAACTCGAAAAGAAGTATCGCTGAGTGTAAATTCATCACCTCCGTGCAAGTCATACTCTGGAAATTGAATTTGAGCCGCCTCTTCAGGAGATTGATGAGCTTCTCGCTGACCGATTTTTTCGCCGTTGACAAAAGTCCCATTCTTGCTACCAAAATCGCGCACCCGGATATCGGGAGGATTGATATCTAACAAACAGTGATAGCGGGAGGTGGTGCGATGTTTGTCGTCATCGGGAATATTAGGATAGCAGTCTTTCGCGCGGCCAATAATGCAAGTTGTGCGAGTATCAAAGATAAATTCTTGGCCTTTGAGATTACCTGCGGTGATGGTGAGAGTAACTTTTGAGCTCATATAAATTATAGATTTTGGATTATTCAATTATAGATTTTGGATGCTCGAAACTCCTACTCCCACCCAAAGTTCGGGGCCAACTCTTACTCCCCCCCTTAGCAAGGGGGGGCTGGGGGGGTAAAAAAGTTAATGCAATAAACGATTAAATCTCATCCACATTTCCAACTCTTCCCCCCACCCTTAACAAAGGGCTAACTTCTTACTCCCCCCCTTACCAAGGGGGGGCTGGGGGGGGGTAAAACACCCGATGTTCTCAACGATTTAATCCCCTCCACAATCACCTCCAAAACCCCATCCAAATTATGATAAACATCCTCATTAGTAAACCTCAAAAAATTAATCCTAGCCGACTCAATAAACTCTTGCCTTTCTGCATCATATTCTACAGCGCCATCCACAAAATGGCTGTCACCATCAACTTCCAGTGCTAACTTGATTTCTGGTGAATAAAAGTCGATCGCAAATGCTGCTACACTGTATTGTCTGCGAAATTTACAATTTTCAAGCTGTCGGTTTCTGATCTTTTCCCATAAATCCTTTTCCGCTGGTGTCATTTCTCTGCGAAGCTTCTGGCGTTTGAATTTTTCGGAGCTTCTGTTGTAGAGTTTTGTCATTGTTGTATGGGATTTTATTGTGGGTTGCTGATATTTTAACCCCCCCCCAGCCCCCCCTTGGTAAGGGGGGGGAGTAAGAGTTGTTTGAGTTTTTTTGTTCGTTGTTTGATATTTTAACCCCCCCCCAGCCCCCCCTTGGTAAGGGGGGGAGTAAGAGAGTTGTTTGAGTTTTATTGTTGGTTGCTGATATTTTAACCCCCCCAGCCCCCCCTTGGTAAGGGGGGGAGTAAGAGTTGTTTGAGTTTTATTGTTGGTTGCTTTGTATTTGTTGTTGATGCAAACTACAAATTTTGTTTCTTGCGTTATGGAGTTTGGATACTGTTGGTGGGGAGGTAGAAACCGGGTTTCTTCCTGAATCTGGGTGATGATACATAAATTATCGCAGAAACCCGGTTTCTGAGATTGATTTTACTTTGATTATTTGCTCGTTATGTCCCGACAACCCCGTCGGAAACGTAGACAGGGCATGGTTTCGTGGTTTTGGGCTTTGTTATAAATCTTTATGAAATCCTGAAACGCTTAGATGTTACAGTCTACAAGTCTCCACGCGAGAGAAGAGATAAACAAAGAAAATGAAGAAGAATTGACCCAAACCTCGCTCCCCTTTAACCGACCCAAAATAGGGGAGGTGAGCTTGCACCGCTTTTTCTGAAAAAGTAAGGTCTTTGTAGTACAGCCATTCGTTATTTTTTCTCCAGCCTACCTTGTCGGCAAACTTCTGCCAAACTTCCCCATTATATTCCCTGGTTCCCCCCAGACTTTGATAGATGCGCTTCTGCACGCTCAAGCCGAAGCGCCCATTGCTGTATTGTACCCAAAGTTGGTCAATGGTTCGCAAATCCTCGCAGGGGAATTTATCAATACTTTCTGAATCCAGCCATCCTTCTTTCTCCCTACCCGCCACCTTCAACATCACTCTCGTCGTTTCCTCATCGGCTTCCTTCCACTTTTTTGCCGCCAATAAATTCCGCAAGTTTATATAATCCATCCCCACGGCTGAAATCACCCGCGTAGTTTCAGCAGCCACTGGTTTTGGTATCAGCAAATCCAACCATTCCTGCACCGACTGCGGGCGATTTTGCGGTTCCAACTCCATCCCTTTCAGAATGGCCGCATTCACCCTGTCGCTAATTTTATTATCATACTGTTTTGGCTGAATAAAAGGATCGATAATCTTTCTACCGGGCGACGGAATCGGTTTCTGATCCGTTAGCATATTATACAGCGTCGCAGCCAAAGAATAAACATCAGTATAAGGGCCAAGTTGAGAGCGTTGTTCCGCAAGTTCAATGGGTGCGTAATGCTCAGTCCCCCTGCTACTATTAGTCATTAACTTTCCTGATAATGTCGCCTGTCGCGCTAAACCAAAATCAATCAAAACAGCTTCCATACCGCGCTTTCTGAGCATAATATTTTCGGGCTTAACATCGCGGTGAGTCAGGTTTTGCTTGTGAACGCAAGTCAGTGCATCGCCTAATTGCTGAATCATTGACAAAGCTTTTGGTTCCGACAAACGGCCGTTTTCTTTGAGATGGGTAGCCAAGTCAATCCCATCGATTAATTCCATTACCATACAATTGAAATCACCCTCGCGAAACATATCATAAACTTCGACAATATGGGGATGATGACATTTGGCTAAAGACATTGCTTCCTTGAGGAATTTATTTTGTATTTTAGCAAAATCCGGCTGGAATTGTTGGAAAAGATTCAGAGTTTTGATGGCAACTGACTTACCTTCATGGCGATTTTGAGCGCGGTAGGTTTCACCGAATCCGCCGCCACCTAGGTATTCTTCGATGATGTATTTGCCGTCGTCTAGTTGTTGTCCGTCGGGCCAGCGTCTCATGGCGGGTGTGTGGGGATGGAGAGGATGGTTTTGATTATAGCTGAGATGAGGGAATTTTTGCTTGAGGCTGAGAAACCGGGTTTTTTCCGAGGTTGTCGGCGGTGGCGAAAATTCTCATAAAAACCCGGTTTCTTGAGGCCTTGGGTAAGGTGAGAAACCGGGTTTTTCGGAGTTGGTGGGTTTTAGTTAGGTATTGTCGCAAAAACCCGGTTTCTGGAGGCCTTGGGTGAGGTTGATTTCGGCATCTCTTAAACCCGGAGATCCCCCCTAGCCCCCCTTAAGAAGGGGGGAACTGGAACAGATCAAAGTCCCCCTTTTTAAGGGGGATTTAGGGGGATCTAGACTCAGCACAAAGAGGGCGGGCACGGGGGCACCGCCCCTACAAGGGTGGAATTGAAACCTTCTCAAAGTCCCCCTTCTTAAGGGGGATTTAGGGGGATCTAGACTCGGAGAAAAACGAGATTTACATGGATTGCAACCTTAATTGTAAGCCTCCATTGGCAAACAAGAACAGACAAAATTACGATCGCCAAAAGCATTATCTATCCTACCCACCGCAGGCCAAAACTTATGTTCGCGAGTCCAAGGAGTCGGATAAGCCGCTTGGGCGCGAGTATAAGGACGATTCCACTCATCAACCATCAGAGATTCGGCGGTGTGCGGTGCATTTTTCAACACGTTATTTTGCGCGTCAACATTGCCATTTTCAATCTCGGCAATCTCCCCGCGAATCGCAATCATCGCATCGCAGAAACGGTCTAATTCCTGCTTCGATTCGCTTTCCGTCGGTTCCACCATCACCGTACCGGCAACTGGCCAAGAAACCGTCGGCGCGTGATAGCCGTAATCCATCAACCGTTTGGCAATATCATCGACTTCAATCCCTGCGGTTTTTTTGAGAAGTCGCAAATCCAGAATGCACTCGTGGGCTACTAAACCCGATTTCCCTTTGTACAAAACCGGATAATAGGATTCTAACCGTTTTGCCATGTAATTTGCATTCAGAATTGCAACTTTTGTCGCCTCCGTTAAACCAACTCCTCCCATCATCCGAATGTACATCCAAGAAATAGTCAAAATGCTGGCACTTCCCCAAGGCGCGGCCGAAACGGCACCAACAGATTGGGGTATTTCATTCTCCCCAGATTGTAGGGGCGGTGCCCCCGTGCCCGCCCTCTTTTGGGAGGGGTAATTTCTTAATTCTGCATCGGTAGAAGGCAAAAATTCTACCAAATGAGACATGACTCCAATCGGCCCCATTCCCGGCCCGCCGCCACCGTGGGGAATGCAGAAAGTTTTGTGCAAATTTAGGTGACAAACATCGGCACCAAAATCACCGGGGCGGCACAAACCAACTTGAGCGTTCATATTGGCGCCGTCCATATAAACTTGTCCGCCGCAGTTGTGGACAATCTCGCAAATTTCTTTGATTTCTGACTCAAACACGCCGTGGGTAGATGGATATGTCACCATCAAAGCAGCGAGTTCATTTTTGTGCTTTTCGGCTTTTTTATGCAAGTCGGTGACATCAATATTTCCTTGAGAATCGCAATCAACCGCAACTACTTTCATCCCAGCCATCACCGCGCTAGCCGGATTTGTGCCGTGGGCTGACTGGGGAATCAAACAAATATTGCGGTGAGATTCGCCGCGATGTTCGTGGTATTGGCGGATTACTAACAATCCCGCATATTCGCCCTGGGAACCAGCGTTTGGCTGCAAGGAAATTCCGGCAAAACCGGTGATTTCTGCCAGCCATTGTTCGAGTTGCACGAACATCATTTGATAGCCGCGAGTTTGGTTGCGCGGTGCAAAGGGATGTATGCTACCAAATTCCGCCCATGTCACGGGAACCATCTCGGCTGTGGCGTTCAGTTTCATTGTGCAGGAACCCAAGGGAATCATTGATGTATTTAGCGATAAATCCTTGGCTTCCAAGCGGTGCATATACCGCAAAAGTTCGGTTTCGGAATGGTAGCTGTTGAAAACTGGATGGGTGAGATAGCTGCTAGTACGATCGCAAAAAGCTGGATAAACTAAAGATGATGTAAAATCATCCGCATCTATCGACATACTCACAAAAATGTCGCCTCCAGCATTGACAACATCTTTCTTTTCTGCAAAAATTGACAACAACTTTTTCACATCGTCAGCAGTTACAGTTTCATCCAGGCTAATTCCCACGGTTTTTTGATCGAAAACCCGGATATTAATCTGGTGATTTTGAGCAGATTCTAAAACAGACGATAGCTGCTTGTCTCCCAATTCCACCCGTAACGTATCGAAGAAAGGTTCAGTACCAATTTTGTATCCGAGACTTTTCAAACCCGAAGCCAAAAGTGCAGTTAAATCCCGTACTTTTTCTGCTATTTTTTTTAGTCCTTCGGGGCCGTGATAAACAGCATACATACTCGCCATCACTGCTAGCAAAACTTGGGCGGTACAAATGTTGCTAGTTGCTTTTTCGCGGCGGATGTGCTGTTCGCGAGTTTGCAAAGCCAAACGCAAAGCAGATTTGCCGTTAGCATCTTTGGAAACGCCAACAATTCGCCCTGGAACTTGCCGTTTAAACTCTTCTCGCGTCGCGAAATAGGCTGCGTGGGGCCCTCCGAATCCCATCGGCACTCCGAAGCGCTGGGTGCTTCCTACGGCTATGTCAGCGCCGAATTCGCCGGGGGGTTTGAGGATGCAAAGACTCAAAATATCGGCGGCTACTGTGACTAAGGCGCCGGCTTCGTGAGCTGATGCGATAAAATCGCTATAGTCGTAAATTGCGCCGTCTGTGGCTGGGTATTGCAGGAGTGCGCCGAAGATTGTACGATCGCACTCAAAGCTTTCATGGTCGCCGACAATCACTTCAATTCCCAGCGGTTTAGCGCGAGTTTGCACTACTTCGATGGTTTGAGGGTGACAATCTTGGGAGACAAAAAACGCTTTTGCTTTATTTTTATTAGCGCCGTAACTCACCGCCATTGCTTCCGCCGCCGCCGTCGCTTCATCCAGCAAGGAAGCGTTAGCAATTTCCAAACCCGTGAGCTCGACAATCATGGTTTGGAAGTTCAGCAAAGCTTCTAATCGCCCTTGGGCAATTTCGGCTTGGTAGGGAGTGTAGGCTGTATACCAGCCGGGATTTTCCAGGATATTGCGCTGGATGGGTGGGGGTGTGATGCAGTTGTGATATCCTGTGCCGATGTACGATCGAAATACGTGATTTTTGGCAGCAATTTCTTTCAATTCTGCCAAAGCAGCGTACTCGCTTTTGGCTGTGGGAAGTTGTAGGGGTTGAGAAATGCGAATCGCTGCTGGAACCGTTTTGTCAATTAACTCATCAAGGCTGGAAATACCCAAAACATCTAGCATTTGCTGGATTTCGCTGGGTGTTGGGCCAATGTGCCGCCCCGCAAAACCGTCGATGGAAGAAAGGTTTTGCTGTTGGCTGGGTTCAATTTGCGGGCTGTAGAGTACCAAGGGTAATTCTCCTGAATGGATTGTTGCTTCTTTAAGTTTGTAACATTTCGCAAAGGAAGTTCGACAACGGATTGGGTAGTGGATTTAATGGATGTGGTGGTTTGGTAAAGAATTTTGTAGCGGATATAACGGTTCGACAGAGGATTTTGTAACGGATGTAGCGAATTAATTTTCAGGTTTGAGGGCAAACGACTGTTGACAATTTACCTAGACTTACCTAGGATTGAGTGAGTAAAATCTGTGTAAATCACTGGATAGTATTGATGGGTATTGGTAAGAGCCACTCCCGCTTAAAGCCGTGAACATTGACACGATACGGCGCCCTCAAAAAACAAGCCCTCATAGAACATCCATCCCCACAGATGGGGGATACAGGCGATATCCTCGTTCCATAGTAAAGAACGAGCCACACTGAAAGGGAGAATCAATGGCTACCCTAACTTATTGCAAAGGCTTGCCCACACCAGTCTCTGAGCTTAACGAACTCGGAAAAACAACTTTCGAGATGTTTTTAGAAGCTTACGCCCCGATTTTTCGGACTGCCAGCATTGAAACAGTTAACCACTTACTATCAAATACAGAATTCAAGAAATCCGATTGGAACACGCACTTACAACAAACCTACGGCATTAACAAGCGCCATGCCAACGGCATAATCAGTTGGGCCAAGGGGCGTGTAGACGGCGCCAAAGAAAACAGAACTTTACACCGTAAAACTCTTGAAGTCAAGATTAAGTCTATTAGTGCTTGGCTGAAGAAAGCCGAGCGTAAGTTAGCATTAGCTCGCAAGTTTTATGCAAAAAAAAAATGGGTCAACTCAAAAACAGGTTGTAATTTTCCCATAGCTTGTTCCCTTAAATATAAATCTACAAACTGGCAGAATTTACGCTTTCAAATTCACAATAAAAAGCGTAAATTAGCTTTGTTGACTCATAAACTAAAACACTTAAGACTTAAGCCAGTAAAAGTTTTCATCCCTCATGGCGATATTTTTGTTGTCGGCTCAAAGGATGAGTCCTTTGGTAATCAGGTTTGTCAGTGGGATGGAAATAAAATAACTTTTCGAGTTCCCAAATGCTTAGAGTCACGGTTCGGCAAAAATGTATCTTCTGAAATTGGTGATTTCAATCGCAGCATCAATAGATTACCAGAATCTGGCGCTAAAACCTGGCATTTCTACCGTAAAAATGGCAAGTGGGTTGTCGCCGTGCAGTTTACCCCAAATCCCGTGCAGCAAGTTTCTATTGAGAGAATGTACGGTTGCATTGGTATCGACATGAATCCCGGTGTGCGAATCGTTGGCTAGAAACCAATCCTAAAAAGGGTTAGGGGGATTAGCCGCAAGGTAGAACCTTGACAACTGAATGACCATGTAG